>NZ_JAYSBG010000005.1:0-32534 GCF_041915505.1 Rhodoblastus sp.
AATAGCCGTCCCTCGGCTTCGCTCCATCCACCAGCGCGCAAAACACCGGATCCGCGTCGACGCGCGGCCAGCACAGCCAGACGATCGCGCCGGAACGGTCGATCAAGGCTGAAATCGCGCCATTGCCAATTACGGCGAGGTCCAGGGAGGGATCGAGCTGCATGAAGCCTCGCCGTCTTTCTCCGCTGCAATGCGAACAGCAAGCCCCAACAACCAGCGACGCACGGCGGCGGTTCCATCGAAATCGGCGTCGGCCTCGGCGAAAAATTCGCCGGCGACCCGCAATCCTTGGCCGCCGAACTGTTCCGCCGCCACAAAGGCGTCGAGATCCGTCGCGTCGTCGCCGATCGCGATCGGCCGGCGCCCGCGAAAGGCGGGACGCTGCATGAAGGCCTTCAGCGCCTCGCCCTTCGAGACGCTTTTAGGCGTGATTTCAAAGACCATTCGTCCCGGGCGGATTTCGAGCGGCAGGGCGGATTCGGCCAGGAGCGCCTCCAGCCGCCGCAGGAGTTCCGGCGCCCGCTGCGCGGCAAGGCGATAATGGACGGCGATCGCGGACCCTTTCGGCTCGATTGCGACGCCGGGATCGAGTTCCGACAGGCGCGCGACCGCCTGGACCAGGCGTTCGGGAAGCGGTGGCGCGACCGCCCGGCCGTCGCCGCCGCGTTCTTCCCGCATTTCGGCGCCATGCGCCCCGGCCGCCAGCGGCCGCAGCGGATCAAGCAGCCGATCGATCGTGGCCAGGGTCCGACCGGACAAAATGGCGACGGCGCCGTCGAGCCCTTCGGTCAGTTCGGCGACGAGGCCGCTCAATCCGGGCGGCGGCGCCGTCACGGAGGGCGTCGGCGCGATGTCGATCAAGGTGCCGTCCAGATCGAGGAACAATGCGATCCGCGAAGGCGCGTCGATCGCGTCAGGGCGCGCGCGCGCCTGCGTCTGCATCCGCCGCCTCCAGGGGGCCATGGCCGGGTCACCGGCGTCAAGGGGCAAACGCAGCCCGTCGCCGGACGGTTCCCCCCGAATCGCCGCGGCTCGTCCCGAGGAAGCGCCGTGTCGCGACCCGCTTGAAAGCGCCAGCCGCAATCCCTCGGGCTGAAAATTCCTATGCTTGAATAACGTTTGAACCGGACGCATGACCGTGCGTCCGGTTCACCACGAACGGCTCAGTCGAGGCCGAGCGTTCCGCGCAATTTGGAGAGATCCTCGGCCAGCGCGGTGACGGGGCCGCGCAGCGCCACGCGATCCTTCTTGGTCAGCTTTTCATAGCTCTCATAGCCGCCGCCCTTCACCGCATATTTCGCCAGCAACGTGTCCACCTTGGCGAAGTTCACGTTGATGCGCTCGGCGAGCTTGGGATTGGCTTTCACGATCTCAGGCTGCAGCAGGTCGAAAATCTTTTTCGCGCCTTCGACATTCGCCGCGAAATCCCACAGATCGGCATGGCTGTAACGGTCTTCCTCGCCGGAAATCTTGGTCTTGCCGACCTCCTCGATCAGGCCGGCCGACCCGCCGACCACCTTGGCGGGCGGCACGGGAAGATCCTTGGTCCGGCTCTTCAGCTCTGTCACATCGGCGTCGAGCTTGTCGGCATAGGGCTTGAGGCCATCGGTCGAGGATTTCGAGAACAGGCCATATTCAATGCGATGGAAGCCGCCGAAATTGGGATCGGCTTCCTTCTTTTCGTAATCGTCGGCGCGCGAGTCGATCGCCTTGTCGAGATCGGAGAACAATTCGGCGATCGGCTCGATCTTCTCGTAATGCACGCGGGCCGGAGCATAGAGCGCCTTGGCCTTTTCCAGGTCGCCGGCGCGCACCGCGTCGGTCAGGGCCTTGGTGTCCTTCTGCAGGGCGTCCACCTCGCCCTGCACCCAGATCTTGTAATCCGAAACAGGCGCGGCGAGATCGGCGGGATCGACCTTGGCCGCCGCCTGGGCGCCGGCGGGCGCAAGAGCGGCGATCCCGATCGCAAGGATCGAGGCGCGGAGCGTCATTGAAATCATTTTTGTCAGCCTTTCTTGGGGGGAGATGAAGAAGTCGTCGGGGAAGAGGAGGCATCGAGCGCGTCGGCCGCGGCGAACAGCGGGCCGCCGAGAGAAGCGCCGCGCCCTGGGACGCCCGGAAGCGCGAAGAAATAGCCGCCGCCATAGGGCTTGATATATTCCTCCAGCGGCTCGCCGTTCAGGCGCGCCTGCGCTGCGAGAAATCCCTTCTGCAGATCGGACTGGAACGAGACGAACAGCAGACCCATATCGAGCTGGCCCGATTTGGTCACGCCATTGGAATAGTTGAAGCCGCGGCGGATCAGCCGCGCTGTCTCCTCGGGCGTGCGCGGATTGGCAAGGCGGATGTGGGCGTCGAGCGGAATTTTCTTGCCTTCCGGATCATGCGCGTAATCCGGAATGTCGAATTCCTCGGCATGGCCCATCGGGGCGCCGTCTTCCTTCTTGCGCCCGAAGATGCGCTGCTGCTCGCCAAGCGGCGTGCGATCCCAGGCTTCGACATAATTCCGGATGAGACGCACGACCTGATAGGTCCCGCCGACCGTCCATTTCGGCTCGCCCGATTGCGGCTGCACCCAGACGTAATCGTTCATGAGCGCCGCATCGGCGACATTGGCGTTGGCGGTGCCATCCTTGAAGCCGAGCAGGTTGCGCCCGGTGCCGAGCGGCCCGCGCCGTTCGCCGTGGCTGGCGGTGAAGCCCTCCTGCTTCCACTTAACGGCGAGACGATCCGGCGTCGCCTTGAGCACCGCACGCAGGGCGTGGATGACCTCTTCCTGCGTTTCGGCGCAGAACTGGATCAGAATGTCGCCATGGGAGAGGTCGCTGTCGAGGGCGTCATTGGGAAAGGCCGTCATTTCGACAAGCTGTTTCGGCTTGAGCGGCGCGAGGCCGAAGCGGTCGTCGAACAGCGAGGCGCCGACGGCGAGAGTCGCCGTGAGCCGTTCGGGCTGGATCGCCGGGCCGAGCACGCCGCTGTCGGACGGAGGGAATTTTTCGTCGAGGATCGGCGGGCGCCCGCCTTCCGCCGACATCACGAAAAGGTCGGTCAGGTCGGCGAACAATTGGCGCAATTCGGCGCGTTTCTCGACCAGAACGTCGAAGGCGACGACGAGGCCCGCATGAGGCTGCGGCGTGACGATTCCCGCCTGATGAGGACCGTAGAAGGGGATGATGAGCGGCTGCGCGGCGGGGGCCGGCGCGGCTTCGGGCGCGGCCGCCGCGCCATGGGTCGCGCCATAGAAACCGGCGCCGCCCGCGGCGAGGCCGAGCAGCAGGCCGCGGCGCTGCGGCGACGGCGGCGCGTCCGGTTCCTGTCCCGCCTGTTTTTCTTTCGCGGGATCGCCTTGCGAGGGGTTCATATTCTGTGAGGACATGGTTCGGCCTCCTGACATCAAAGCCCGAGCGGGCCGGGCAAAGCGGCGAGACGTTCGGCCACCGCGCGCGCCGAAGCCGCGAGCGCGTCGCGCTGTTCCGGCGAGAGGGTGCGGGCCTTGCCGCCGTCTCCCGCCGCGTTCGCCGGCCGCAGCAATTCGGCGCGCATCTGGTCGAGCGTGGCCGTAAGCGCGGCGAATGCGGCAGGATCGACCGGCTTGGCATAGGGCGCGAACAGGCGGACGATTCGCTCGATCGCCGCGCGCTGCGCTTCGAGCCGCGCCAGCAGCGGCGCGGCGATGTCGGGCCTCGCGTCGATTTCGCCGACGGCGCCGCGCGAAAGCGCCAGCGCGCCCGCGACCAGCTGATTGGCCGGAACGATCAGCGGCGCCGCCGCCGCGGCGAAACGCGCGGCGTCGGCGTCGAGCTTTGTCGCAATGTCTCCACTTGGACGGGGCGGATCGGCGAAGAGCGCGCCGCCGAGCGCCGTCAGATCGTCGCCGAGCGGGCGCGCCTGTTCGGCGATGGCCGACTGGATCGGCGCTGTCGATAGAAAGGCCGTTTGGGCGTCGAGGAAGGCGCGCGTCGCGGCGTCGCGGTCTCCCGAGGCCTCGGCCTCGCGCAAGCGGCGCGAGGCGTCGGTGAGATCGGCCAGCCGCCGCTGGTTGCCGACCCGATATTCGGCCGCCACGCCGACAAGATCGGCGGCTGAGGGCTTTGCCACGCCCTCGCCGGTGACGACCAGCCGCCCGCGCGGATTGTCGAGCAGGCCGCAGGTGATCTGATAGGCGCCCGGCTTCAATTGGGTGGTGAGCCGCGACTTGAAGCCCGGCGCGATATTCTCGCGCTCGTCGATCACCATGACGCCGTCGAGGATTTCCCATTCGACCGAGCGGCTCGACTTGTTGGCGATCACGAAACTGACGCGGCCCGCGGGAACGGTCAGCTCCACCGGATCGCATCCCTTGGCGGTCACGGTGACGGCGAATTCCGGCGGCGTCGCGTCGGCCGAGGCTGCGCGAGGCGCGCAGGCGAGGCAGAGACAGGCGCAGCCGAATGTGGCGAGCCTGCGGGTCGCGCTGCCCGAGGCAACGCCTCGACGATGATTCTGAGAGGACGGATTCTGGATTTTGAAAGTCATGATCAGGAGGCGACTACGCGGGGAGAGGGAGCGGGGCGCGACCCCAGCAGGAAGGCCGTGAGGGCCGGGACGAGATAGAGAACCCAGACCAGGACCTCGCCGAGGCTGGGCGCGTCGCGATAGCCGAACAGGCCGGAGAGCAGTGTCCCGACCGGCCCGTCGGCGGGCAGGATGGCGCTGGCGTCGAACACGGTTTTCTGCAGGCCGTTCCACAGGCCGGCTTCATGCAGCGAGCGGACGACGCCGGCCGCGATCCCGGCCGCGACAAACAGGATGAGGACGCCGGTCCAGCGGAAAAAGCGCGCGAGGTCGATCCGCTTGCCGCCCCGATAGAAGGCCACGCCAATGGCGCAAGCCACCGCGAGGCCCAGCACCGCGCCGACAAAGGCCTCGATCCCGACGTCATCCATCTGCTGCCACGCGGCGATGAGAAAGAGAATGGATTCGAGCCCTTCCCGCGCCACGGCGAAAAAGGCCAGAAATGCGAGCGCCCTCCAACCCGATCCCGAGGCGAAGGCCTCGTCGACGCCGGCATGCAGGGTTGCGCGGATCGAGCGCGCCGCCTTGCCCATCCAGAACACCATCGAGGTAAGCACTATCACGGCGAACAGGCCGACGCCCGCCTCGAACAATTCCTGAATTTTCTGCGGCAGTTCCGACGCCGTCAGTTCGAGCGCGATCCCGAGCGCGATGCACAGCGCGACGGCGAGGCCGACGCCCGTCCAGACCGCGCCCAAAGCATGCGCGCGCCCGGTGCGGGCGAGATAGCCGGCGATGATCGCAACCACCAGCGCCGCCTCCACGCCTTCGCGCAGCATGATGAGGAAGGGAGCAATCATCGTGGGGACGCTTTCAAAGTCTTTCCGCAAAACCTTTCCGCGACCGTCGCCGAAGCAAACCGGCCGGCGCTTCTCCCGGACCTGCGTCGGGCAAAGAACGACCGCCGCGCGCCCAGCCCTGCTGGCGCGCGAAATTCATTCCCGGCGCGGATCCGATGCGAAACAGGCGGCCGCGAGGCGAGCCGGACCGCTTGTTCAGCCCGGCGAAATTGACCCCGCCGCGGCGCCGCCATCAATGACAATCGTCGTATTTAGAATACTTCTAATTCTTGCCCAGGTGGTTGCGCCGGCGGCCGGGGAGAGCTCTGTCACCGGGGAAGAGGCGGCGGATTGCGCGGAGCCTTGTCTTTCGGCTTTATGGCCGCACGCGATTCACCCAGCGAAGGGCGGAAGGCGCTTGCCCGCGTTTGGCGTGCTCAAGATGGTGGCCAACTGTACCGTTCCGACATGATCGTTCTGTAGTAATACGTTTATATCGTATTAATTTGAAGTTACATAAATTTTACACTCACATATATTCAATAATGTTGCTAATTATAATCACGGTATATTTACATTTTATTTTACACATATATTTATTTTCTATTGAGATGCTTGGCAATACGGCTCATATTTACTCTGCAGAGCGATCCAATTGTAAAACATATCAATATTGCGATCGCTCGCAATCGGACGGCAGGCCGATCGTTTCTGGCAGCCAGACATTTTGCGCTGCTGTTCGAGACAGGCCTCAACGAGCGGAGGACTGAACAATGGCCGACCAAACCATTACAGCTGACGACATCACGGCGCTGGCGAGCAAGCTCGACGAGATGGCCGCAGTGCTGACCGACACCGAAAAGGCTTTGCTGCTCGGAATCTTCAAATTGGCCGGGCAGGCTCTTTCTTCCCATATGTCGAACGTGACCGGATCCGGCGGCCAGCAGGAGAGCGGCAGGGTCGCCGCGCCCGCAGCCGGAGTCGGAGTGGCGAGCCTCTCCAGCGGCTTCAAGGGCGCGTTCCAGCAACTCGGCGCCGGTAATCTCAGCGTCCGCACCGGCCTGGGCGCGGCGGCGAGCGGCGTCGGCATCGGCGTTGTTTGGTAGAGCCTCGGCCCAGAGCCCAAGACTGTCCCCGGATGACCGCCAGGCTTTGGCGGCCGGCCCGGGGACGGCGCTTCCGAGACAAAGTCGCGCCGCGACCTCGATCGCGGTTGCGAGGCGGAATCTCGGCAACCGCTTCCCTATCAAGGCGGATGAAGACATGCTCGATTTGCAGACGCATCCGGCGGGCGATCTCCACGCGCCCGAAATCATGACCGGCGCGCAAGCCTGCCGCGTCGCGCTCGTCAACATGCCGTTCGTGTCGATCTATCGCCCGTCCCTGCAGCTCGGATTGCTGCGAGCGATCGCCGAGCGGGAAGGTTTTCGCGCGACCACATTCCATCTCAACCTCGATTTCGCGCAGCAAATCGGACCGAAGCTTTACGAGCAGCTTGTCCATCACAGGGGGCGGATGTTCGGCGACTGGCTGTTTTCGCCGGCGGCCTTTGCGGCGGAGGCGCCGGATCCCGGCGGCGACCTGCTCGATAAATTCGGCGAGGAAGCCGCTTTGCTGCTCGCCGATCTCGGCGTCGATCGAAACGCCTTGCTGGACATACGCAACCGCGCGGTTCCGCTTTATCTCGATCGGATGCTCGACAGCGTGGACTGGTCGGCGTTCCAGGTCATTGGCTTCACCTCGACCTTCCAGCAGAATATTGCGGCCTTCGCGCTCGCCGCCCGACTCAAGCAGCGTTTTCCCCATCTGATCACCTTGTTCGGCGGCGCTAATTTCGAAGGAGAGATGGGGCTGGCTCTGGTGGAGAGCGTCGATTGCATCGACTATGCCGTGATCGGCGAGGGCGACGAGGCGTTTCCGGCCTTTTTGCGCGCGGTGGCCGAGGGCGACGATCCCGCCTTGACGCCGGGCGTCGTGTCGCGCGCCACGGCGCGCAAGACGCAGGCGCCGCGCGCGCCGTTCCGGCGGCTCGACGAACTCCCCCTGCCCGATTACGAGGAATTCTTCGCCCGCGCCGAAAATGTGGGCCTCATTCCCGACATGTCGCGGCGCCTGGTCTATCTTCCGTTCGAGAGTTCGCGCGGGTGCTGGTGGGGCCAGAAACACCATTGCACTTTTTGCGGCCTCAACGGCGGCTCAATGGCCTATCGTTCGAAAAGCCCGGCGCTGCTCCGCGACCAGCTCGCGGAACTGGTGAAGCGCTATCGCAGCTTCATGCTGGAAGCCGTCGACAATATTGCCGATCACGACTATTTCGCGTCCTTCTTTCCGGCGATCGTCGCCGACAAATCGGACTATCAGTTTTTCTACGAGGTCAAGTCCAACCTCACCCGCGACAAGATCCATTTGCTCCGCGATGCCGGCGTGAAGCGGATTCAGCCGGGCGTCGAATCGCTCAACAGCCATGTGCTCAAACTGATGCGCAAGGGCGTGTCCGCCGCCCAGAACATCAACCTGCTGCGGTGGGCGCTCTATTACGGCGTCGATGTCGGCTGGAACATCATCTGGGGCTTCCCCGGCGAAACCGAGGACGATTACCGCGACCAGCTTTCGATCATGAAGCAGATCGTTCACTTGCAGCCGCCGACCGGCGCCGGCCGCATCTGGATGGAGCGGTTCAGCCCGCTTTTCACGGAACGGCGCACGTTTCCGGCCCGTTTCGTCCGCCCGGAGACCAGTTACAGCTATGTCTATCCCTCCGGGGTCGAACTCGATCGGGTCGCCTATTTCTTCGAATATGAACTCGATGGCGCATTGGCCGACGAGACCTATGTCGACACGCGCGACTGGGTGCGGGCGTGGCAGGCCGCCTGGAAGCAGGAAAGGCGTCCCACGCTGCATTACTGGTCGGCGCCGAACTTCATTCAGATCGACGACCTGCGCGAGGTGGAAACCTCGGGAACCTATACGTTCAAGGGCGCGCTGGCCGATATTTACGTCTGCTGCAGCGATCGGCCGATGACCGCGGCGAGCGTCAAGGAAACGTTGCATCTTGGCGAATCCGTCGACGAGATCGCCGAGGCGCTGCATGAATTCGCGAGCCGAGGCCTGATGTTTCACGAAGGAGGACATTTCCTCAGCCTCGCCATCCCGGCGACGCCCGGACGATAGGCGGGCTTCGGGACGGGCTCGGCCGGTCCTGCGGGACGCGGGACCATCGCGGAGCGGAAGGAGACAGACCGATGGCGCAGACCGTTTCTCTGAACGACGCCAGCCAGGACCAACTCACCATTCTGCTCGGCCTCACCGCGGAGCAGGCCCGCGCCTTCATCGGGCAGAGACCCTTCGCGTCGGGGGCGGCGGCCGCGACCGCGCTGCCGCCCGATGCGGCCGCGAAGCTCGACGGCGGCGACGTCCCGCTGCTGAACATCAATGTCGCCAGCGCAGCGGATATTGCGCGCATCGTCCAGATCGCGCCGGATCTCGCCCAGAGCATTGTCGCGGGCCGCCCCTATTACAGTCTGTTCGATCTGCGGCGTCAGTTCGCGGGCAATCCGGCGGGCTTCATGCGGCTGATCAGCTTCTTCCGCGCGGCGGAATTCACCTATTGCGACAAATTGAGTGGTGCTGACGTCCGCCTGGTCCCGGACCGCTCGCAGATGCTGGTCCGTTTCGCGGCAGGCCAAGGCGAAAGCGCGCAGGATGTGGGCCATCCGCTGGGCTTGAAGCTGATGTCGGCGCATGGGCGTTCGCCCCAGCGCTATGCCGTCTATGACGCCGGACAGGTCGAGGCCGGCGCCGATCCGGTCGCGGCGCTCCGCAAACAGGCCTCGGTCCAGAGCGTCACGCCGAGTTTCAAAGATAAGGACGGGTGCACGCGTTACGCCGACGGCGAACTCTGCCTCGTTCAGTTTCTGCAAGGGACGTCGCTCGCCGACCAGGCCAAACTGCTTGCGTCGGTCGGCGCCGAGGTTCAGGAGCGCCTCCGCACGCCGGGCCTGCTGACCGTTCGCATTCCGGGCGCCCTCGCCAATCCGGCCCTGCTCATCAATGCGCTGGCGGCGTTCAACGCATCGGACAAGGTCAAATTTGCGGAGCCCGCCTATATCGGCCTGAACGATCTGGAAGCGGCGGCGCTGCGGGCCGTTCCCGCCGGCGATCAGGAGACCGCCGCGATCGCGTGGAACCTCCAGCTCGTCCGCGCCGCCGAGGCCTGGGGATCGACCACCGGCTCGCCGAAAGTCATCATCGCGGTGATCGATACCGGCGTCGAGCTGACGCATCCGGCGCTGGCCGGGGGCCTTGTTCAAAGACCGTCTTCCGAAGACTGGAATTTCGCCGATGACGGCGTCTCCGATCCAACTGACGACGAGGGTCACGGGACCTTCATCGCCGGCCTGCTGGTCGGAAACGGCGCCTTGGGACTGCGGGGCCTCTGCCCGCAGTGTCGCGTTCTGCCGCTGAAAGTGCCGCTGGACGGCACGACGCAAAGCTACGGCCGCCGCCGCGACGCTATTTTATACGCGCTCGATTTCGCGCCGCCGGATACGAAACTGATCATCAATCTGAGCTGGAAGACGACCGGCGACATCGCCGCCATCCGCGACGCGATCAATGTCGCCGTCTCGCGCAATGCGCTGGTCGTCTGTTCGGCGGGAAACTGGCCCGACGGCCCCAACGAGCCGCATTATCCGTCGGATTACCCCGCGGCCGTCTCGGTCGCGGCGCTCGCCCCCGACGAAAGCCGCGCGCCTTATTCCTTCTCCGGCTCCGCCGTCGACCTGGCGGCGCCGGGCGGCAGCGGCTCCGATATCGACGCGGAAAATATTACGTCTTCCGGTCTCGGCGGGACGTCGACGGTCGATTTCGGCACGTCCTTTTCGGCGCCTCATGTCGCAGGCGTCGCGGCGCTGGTCTGGTCACAATTTCCCGCCCTCGCGGAGAGCGAGGTGCGCGCCAGGCTCGAAGGATCCGCGACGCCGCTATCCGACGACGGCCTGGGGCGCGGCATCGTCGACGCTGCAACCGCGCTAGGCCTCGGCGCGCAGCAGGTGGTTGTCACGCCGCCTCCAACCGCCGCGACATCCGCTGGACTTTTCGCCGTCAACAGTGACGATCTCGCGACCTTGATCGGCCTGTTCAATCTGCTGCCGATCACGGCGCGGCTGCTGGTCGCTCTCCGCCCTTTTCAGCAGATCGGCGATATCCGCAGCGTGCTCGGCCTGACCGACGCCCAGTATCAATCGATCGTCGCTTACGCCGGTTGATGCGATCCGCCGGGGGGCGAGACGCCCGCCCCCCGAGCGTCGGGCTCAGCTTTTGATGAAGGCGAGCAGGTCGGGATTCAACACGTCGGCATGCGTGGTCAACATGCCGTGCGGATAGCCAGGATAGGTCTTGAGCGTTCCGTGTTTCAGCAGCTTGGCCGAGAGCAGCGCGGAAGCCGCGATCGGGACGATCTGATCGTCGTCGCCATGCATGACCAGCGTCGGAACCGCGATCTTTTTCAGATCCTCGGTGAAGTCCGTCTCGGAAAAGGCCTTGATGCAGTCGTAATGCGCCTTGGCGCCGCCCATCATGCCCTGGCGCCACCAATTCCGGACGACGCCCTCGCTCACCTTGGCGCCGGGCCGGTTGAACCCGTAGAAGGGCCCTGCCGGCACGTCGAGGAAGAATTGCGCGCGATTGGCCGCGAGCGCGGCGCGAAAGCCGTCGAACACTTCGATCGGCAGCCCGCCGGGGTTCTTGTCCGACTTCAGCATGATCGGCGGCACCGCCCCGACCAGCACCGCCTTGGACACGCGACCAGGCTTCGAGAGTGCGACATAGCGCGCGACCTCGCCGCCGCCGGTCGAGTGACCGATATGGACGGCGCCTTTGAGGTCCAGCGCGTCGGCCAGCGCGATCACGTCGGCCGCATAAGTGTCCATGTCATTGCCCGTCCAGGTCTGGGTCGAGCGGCCGTGCCCGCGCCGGTCATGGGCGATGACCCGATAGCCATGGTTCAGGAAGAACAGCATCTGCGCGTCCCAGTCGTCCGCGCTGAGCGGCCAGCCGTGATGAAACACGATGGGAGGCGCGTCCTTCGCGCCCCAGTCCTTGTAGAAGATCTCGACGCCGTCCGTGGTGGTGATCGATGGCATGGCCTGCTCTCCTGTCTTGGGCATATGAGAAGGCGCGGCGACCGCGCCCCTTGGAAGCGCCAGCGATGTCGCGATCGTCGCGCCCGCTTTGATGATTTCGCGTCGCGTCGTCGTCACGCCCGGCCGGTGGGCGCGGCTGGGCCGGGCAAGCGGGCCGCCCGCCAGCCGAGTGCGACAAACCCCAGCAGGACGATGAGCTGGGTCGCGACGAAGGGCGGCTCGGACTGCGTCGGCGCCAGCGCCGCAAGCGGCGCGATTTTCTGGAAAGCCTGCACGACGCCGACGAACACCAGCAGATAAAGGCTGACCACAAGCCCGGCGGCATAGATCGGCCGCCAGGCGCCACTCAATTGGCGGCCGTAAAAAGCGAAAAGCGCCGCCGCGAGCACAAGCAAGGCGATCACGCCAGTGATCATGGCGGGCGTCACCCCGTGAAAGGGAAAGAAAAAGCCGGTGACGCTCGTCAGGACGGCCGCGGTCAGGAACAGTCTCGCGGACGGCGGTGGAAGGCCGTCGGAGAACAATCCGGCGACAGCGCGTATGCCGACCACGATCGCGATCAGACTCAGCGCGGTATGGATCAGGGTGATCGCCTGCAGATAGGTCATGGTCACGATCCTCTTCATGCTTTTGGACCCGGAGCGCCCGCCGGCCTCACGGCAGCGTCAGGACGGTGATCTTGGTGGTCTCCTTGCCGCCGCCGAAAAAGGCCGAGACCGAACCGGAGAGGGCCGCGACATATTGCTTGCCGTCCAGCGCGTAAGTGAACAATCCGCCGCCGGCGGAGGCCGGCAGAACGTGATGCAGCAGCACGTTTCCGCTGTCCTCATCGAGCGCATAGAGATCGCCCTTGAGATCGCCCGCGAAGACCAATCCGCCCGATGTCGCGGTGACATTGGCGAGCATCGGCGCCGGCGCCTCGAATTTCCATTTGATCTGCCCGGAGGCCGCATCCACCGCCGCGAGAACGCCGCGCGACTGGTCGATCGGGTCCTGGGTGATGCCGCCGCCGTAAAAATGCGTCGCCAGTTGATGAACCGGCGCCTCGGCCTGATGGGACACCGTGCCGCACCAGTTCACCATCGGCGAAAACACCAGCCCCTTGTCGGGATCATAGGCGCTGCTGCTCCATTCCTGGCCGCCGAGCAGACCGGGGCAGATGTGCATCGGCTGTTCCGTCGCCGGTTTGTCGGCGTTCTCCTGCTTCGAGATGACGAGGTCGTAAAGAACCTCCGACGTGTTCCGGTCGACGCCGCGCAGCCGCCCGTCCTTGCCGCTGACGATGAGGAGGTCGCGCGGCTTGCCGTCAATCTTGACCGTCAGGACGGGGCTCGTCTGCGAAAGATCCCAGTCATGGGTGTCATGCGGCACGAATTGCCGCGCCCAGATCAGCTTGCCGGTTCTCACGTCGAGCGCCGCCGCCGTATTGGTGCCCTCATTGGCGCCCGGCCGCGATTCGCCGTAAAAATCCGGCGCCGGATTGCCGACCGGAATGAACAGCACGCCTTTTTCGCGATCGAGCGAGACCGGCGTCCAGAAACTGCCGCCGCCATGGGCGATGGCCTCCGCCGAGCCCCAGCTTTTCGCTCCGGCCGCATCCGGCGCGGGCAGGACGCCGTAGCGCCAGATCTCGGCGCCGTCCGCAAGGTTGAAGGCGCCGATCCAGCCCTGTCCGCCCCAATCCGCGCCCGCCGTCCCATAGATGATCTTGTCGTCCACGATCAGCGGCGGCATGCTGAGATAATGGCTTTCCTGAATGCTTGTGATCTGCTTTTCCCAGATCGGCTTGCCGTCCGCCATGGACAGCGCAATCAGATAGCCGTCGGCGGTGCCGCGGATCAGCTTGCCGTCCTTGATGGCGGCGCCGCGATTGACGGTCGACAGCGCCTTGCCCTTGAGCGTCCATTCGTGGCGCCAGATTTCCTTGCAGGTCCGCGCGTCAATGGCGATGGTGGTCTGGGCGGCCGTAAGATAGATGCGGCCGTCGTAAAGCAGCGGCGTCGACTGCGCCTGGACCGGCAGGCCGCTGTCATAAGCGCAGGCCTCTTTCAGATTGGCCACATTGCCGACATTGATCTCGCTGAGATTGACGCGCCGCCAGCCGTCATAACTCTTGTTGGTCATCAGCCAGCTATCGGTGGCGAACGCCGAATGGTCGAGTTCGGCCTGGGTCGGGCCCGACGGCGCGGCCTGAGCGGACGCGGCGGCCATCAGCGCCAGAACGGCGCTCAATCCGCCAAGACCCATGTGTCTGCGATCGGTCATCATGTTTGTCCTTTGTTGCGATCCCGGACGGGAGTTCGTTCGCGGCGCGGCGCCTTCGGCAGGATGAGGCCCGCCGCTCAATGCGGCGCCCGCCCCTCGTCGTCGCAGATCGCCTCGTGGAGGAACCAGACGCGCCGTTCGGCCTGGTCGATCCAGTTTTCAAGGACGCTGGCGCTGGCGACATCGCCATGTTCGTCGCAAATGGCGTGCGCCTCGCGGAAGCCGGCGGCGAGTTCGCGATTGTCGTCGCGCAGCTCAGCGAGCATTTCGAGCGGCGTCACAAATTCAGAATCATTGTCGGCAATGCCCTGCAAGCGCGCGATATGGCCGATGGAGCGCAAGGTGACCCCGCCGATCTTGCGCACGCGCTCGGCGATGTCGTCGGCTATGGCGAAGATCTGGTCCGCCTGCTCGTCGAGCAGCAAGTGGTAGTCGCGAAAATGCGGGCCGGACATGTGCCAGTGGAAATTCTTTGTCTTGACATAGAGCGCGAAAATATTGGCGAGCGAGGCGTTCAACGCGCCGGATATGTCGGCGACCGCGGCCTGGGAGAAGGCTGAACGCCTGTTGCGCGCGGCGTCGTCGCCGGGTCTCTTTTCGCTTATCTGCATGGTCTTTTCCCCAGGCGCAAGCTTTACCGCCCGGCGAGCCTGGGCTGGCGCGCCGGAACCGGTCGAACACAAAAAGGTTTTCATGCTATGGTTCGGGAGGCGAGTTTAGTGTCGTGAATCCGCGTTAAATTGCGGGAATAACGCTTCCCGCGCCGCGCCCCGAGGGGCCACGCGCGATGCGGCAGGCGTTCTGCGACAACGGAATGAGGTGCGTGCAATGGACGACGTGAGCGCTGCGGGGCCGTCGAGCCCGCCGCAGGAGGCGAACGATCGCGTCTATGCGTTCGGCGATTTCCGGCTTGCGCCGGGCGCGCGCCTGCTTTCGCGCAACGGCGCCCCCGTCAGGCTTGGCGCGCGCGCCTTCGACATATTGATCGCGCTGGTCGAACGCGCCGGCGAACTGGTCGGCAAGGCCGAATTGTTCGAGCGCGTGTGGCCGGGCTTGTTCGTCGACGAGAGCAGCCTGCGGGTGCAGATCGCGGCGCTGCGGCGCGCGCTCGGCGACGCCGCCGCCGGCGGCCGCTTCATCGCGAGCGTGCCCGGACGCGGCTATAGTTTCGTCGCCGAGGTCAAGGACCAGGACGCCCTGGCGCACCCGGCCAATCAGGATCATGCCGCGCGGCTCGAACCGATCTTCGGCCGCGACGACGTCATCCAGACGGTTGTCTGGCGTCTGCCGCTGAAGCGTTTCGTCACCATCGCCGGACCGGGCGGCATCGGCAAGACGTCGGTCGCGCTGACGGCGGCGACGTGGATCGCCGGCAACTATCGCGACGGCGTGCGCGTGATCGACCTGTCGCCGCTGACCTCCTCGCGTCAGGTCGCGGCGCATATCGCGTCGCTGCTGCGGATTTCCGCGCCCAGCGCCGACCCGTTGCAGACCCTCGTCGCTTATTTGAGCGGCCGCAACCTGCTGCTGGTGCTCGACAATTGCGAGCATGTCGTGACGGCCGCGACGGAAATCGCCGAGCAGATCCGAGCGGCGGCGCCGGACGTCCATCTGCTGACGACCAGCCGCGAACCCTTGCGGGCGCGCGGCGAATGGGTCCAGCGCCTTGAGCCTTTGTCCTTTCCGCCCGCCGACGCGCGCCTGTCGATCGAGGATCTGCGCGCTTTTCCCTCCTGCCAATTGTTTCTCGAACGTTGGGCCGCGTGCGACAGCGCGATCGACCCAAAGGACGAAGATGCGCCGGTGGTGGCCGAGATCTGCCGCAAGCTCGACGGACTGCCGCTGGCGATCGAACTCGCCGCCGCCCGCGCGCCTTTGTTCGGCTTGCGCGGCCTGCGCGACCGGCTCGATGACCGTTTCGCCATCTTGACCAAGGGACGGCGCTCCGCCGCGCCGCGCCATCGCACGCTGATGGCGACCATCGACTGGAGCTTCGAAACGCTCAACGACGCCGAGAAGACTCTATGGCGCCGGCTCGGCGTGGTGCGCGACGCCTTTACCCTCGAAGCCGCCAAGACGCTCGGGCTCAACGGGGCCGAGCCGCTTTGCATCGTCGACGCGCTGGACAGTCTCGTCGAAAAATCGCTCGTCACCATCGACGCGCGCGGCGAAGAGCGCCGCTATCGCCTGCCAGAATCGCTGCGGCTCTACGCCCTGGACAAGCTGATCGAAAGCGGCGAACTGGAATGCGCCCGGCGCCGCCACGCCGAATATTGGCTGGCGCGCTCGGTCCAGGCCGGCGACGCCTGGATCGAATTGCCGACCCGGGACTGGCTGCTCGCCAATGGCGGCAATATCGCCGATGTCCGAGCCGCGCTGGATTGGGCCCTGGGTCCGACCGGCGACGCTCTGCTGGCGATCGAACTGACGGCGGCTTCGGCCCCGATCTGGTTCAAAATGCTGATGATCCCGGAATTGCGCGGCTATCTGGAACGAGCGCTGGAGCTCGCCGCGCAAAATGACGCGGTCGATCCGCGTCTCGTCCTGCGCATGCGGATCGCCTTGGCCCACGCCATCTATCACATGATGGGCCCAGTCGCGGCGGTGCGCGAGGTTCTGGAGACGGCGGTCGCAATCGCCGAGCGCCTGGACGACGCCGGCGCGCTGACTCACATTTTCTGGGCGCT
This sequence comes from Rhodoblastus sp., assembly GCF_041915505.1. Lineage (GTDB taxonomy): Bacteria > Pseudomonadota > Alphaproteobacteria > Rhizobiales > Beijerinckiaceae > Rhodoblastus. The sequence goes on from NZ_JAYSBG010000005.1 coordinate 16,429, forward strand.
GTCAGGCTGCGCCTCCGTTATCGGCGACTATGACGCCATGACCCGGGACATCGGGCGTCTCGACGCGCTGCGACAAAGGCGGAAGGGAGAAGCGATCCAGGCGACCTATGACCGGATGGCGGCGCTGGGCGCGCATCTGACCGGGTCGAACGAAAAGGCGCTGCTTCACGTCAAAGCTGCCTTGACCCACACCGCCGTCAGGATCGGCGACGGCGGCTTGATCTACGACCATACCCTGGCGACGAAAGCGCATTATAGCAGGATCTTGTGGGCATTGGGCCGGCCAGCCACGGCGCTGGAGGTGATCGACGGCGCCATTGCTTACGCCTTGCGTCTCAATCAGCCCTTCGCTTTCGGCTATTTTCTCGTCCTCGGCGCCTGCCCCGTCGCGCTGTGGAGCGGAAGGCTCGATCTTTTTGGTCAATATGTCGCCTCGCTGCTCGACGAGTCGATCGGCATTCCGCTGACAATCTGGCGCAAGAGCGGCGAGATTTATCGACAGACGCAAAGATTTCTGACTCAAGGAGAGAAGGCCGACGAGGCCCGACGCATCCTCGGCGAAATGTCGGTCACCCCCTCGCAGGCCGAACGGCTGAGCACATTCGACTGGCGCCTGCTGCGGCCGGAATGCCTGGCGGAAGCCGCGGCGGGCCGGATCAACTGGTCGACGCCGGAAGTCCTGCGCGCGCAAGGCGAGACCTTGCTGGCCGGCGGAAACGAAACGGCGCGCGCGGAAGCCGAGCCGCTGTTCCGGCGCGCGATCGCGATCAGCCGCAATCAACGATGCCTGGCGTGGGAGCTGCGCGCCACGATAAGCCTCGCGCGACTCCGGCGCGCGGACGGCGATCCGGCGGACGCGCGGGATCTTCTCGGATCGGTGATCGACCGTTTTGAGCCGGGCCCGGATATTGAGGATCTACGCATCGCGAAAGAGCTTTTGGATCGCCGTCCGTGAAAATCCTCCGAACGCCTCGCCGAGGCCCGCCGACGCGACCGCAATAGTTTGTCGCCTGACGCCGGACACCCGACAATATCGTGTTCGATTTCGCCAATGGCGTCAGCGCCGGCGGCTTAGGCCATCCGACCTGCGGCGGCGCGAGCAACAGCGCGGCAACCAATGTCGCGAAAAGCCTGCCGAACGTTTCGCCCTGATCGCGGGCCCCGTTGCGCCTCGTTTGGTATGGAGGTTGCCGAGGCTTTGGCGTTCGGCGAAGCGCGCGAGATGATCAAATGACGGGGATTCACTATTTCAGAAATGGAAATTCATATTTTCAGCGCCGAAACCGTTCATCTGTAACGAGTCCCATCGCGGCTCGTATGTTCCCGTGAGGATCGACAATAAATCCAGCGATCCGGCAACTGTACCCGTTACTCAGGAGACGGATATGTTCACGAGGAACACCGAAAACAATTCTCAGACTGGCCGCAATATTACCAAAAACGTCGCCTTTGGCTTAGCCGCCTTCATGCTGTTCGGAGTTCAGATTGCCGCCGCCAAGACCGGCGGGAAGAACGTCAATCCCCGCGCGATGCAAGCGCATGCGGAAACCTCCACATCCCAGCCGTCCCGGACTTGCATTCCGGCGAATGGCGCGCAGATCTTGGGCAGTTTCGCCGGCGCTGACGATCTCATCGACGTCAATACCGGAGAAATTTGCGGAAAGCGCTGAACGCAATATCTCCAGCGCGCGACGAGGCTCCCCACCGGGAGCCTCGTCTTATTTTGCGTCCGCCAGAGACTTGCGGATGCGCGGCGCCGCATATTCTATGAAGCAGCGGGTTTTGAAGGGGATCAGGCCCTGGCCTGCATAGACGAAATTGACTGGCAGCGGATCGGGCGCGTAATCCGCCAATATTTCCTTGACTGCGCCCGACTGGATCGCGGCGTCCGCCTGATAGGACAAGACGCGCACGACGCCCAGATGAGCGGCCGCCGCATCAATCGCCGCCCATGCGCCGTCGACGACGTACCGGCTTTGCACCGGCTGCTCCAACACTTTTCCGTCGCTATGGAAACACCAGCTTTTCGCAGAATCCAGCGCATCGAACGTGATGCAGGCGTGACCTTCAAGGTCGGCGGGCGTGTTCGGTTCACCTCTGTCGGCGAAATAGGCGGGACTGCCGCAAAGGATATGGCGGACGCCGCCCAGGCGCGTCGCCATCATGGCGCTGTCCGGTAGCGCGCCGATCCTGATCGCCAGATCGACATGGTCGTCGATGAGATGCAGATTCCGGTCGGACAGAATGAGCTTGATGTTGATTTCGGGAAAAGTCGCGAGAAAGTCGTGGATCACCGGCCCGACATGCAGACGGCCGAAACAGACCGGCGCCGTAAGCGTCAAGTCGCCCCGGGGCGCTGAAAACTCTCCCGCGGCGGCGCGCTCCGCCTCCTCGATTTGTTCCAGAATTTGCCGGCTGGCGACCAGGAAATTCTGGCCCGCCTCCGTGACCGCGATCTTGCGGGTGGAGCGGGTCAACAGCCGCGTTTTCAGATGATCCTCCAGATCGGCGACTTTACGGCTGACGGTCGCCAGGGACAGATCGAGCTTTCGGCTGGCGCCGGAAAAACTGCCCGTCTCCACGACGGCGACAAATATGCTCATGGCCTCGATGCGGTCCATTTTCTCGCCTTTCGCAATTGTGATTCTATACTTTCAGCTCTACTCATTTTTGTGACATATAATAAATTTCTCTCATGGCGACCGAAGACAATCACGCCAGATCGAGAGGATATAGATGAGATTTACTATTCCGACCCCCGAAATGGCGCCCGCCGCCGCGCGACCCACGCTTGACGCCGTTCACAACCAGTTCGGCGTCGTTCCCAATCTTTTCCGCCTTGTCGCGCAGAGCCCCGCCGCGCTCGAGGGCCTGACCGGCCTGTCCGGCGCGCTGAGAAAGACATTGGACGCCAAGACCCGCGAACGGATCGCGATCGCCGTCGCGCAGGCCAATGGGTGCGATTATTGCCTTTCCGCGCATAGTTATATTGCGCTCAATCTCGCCCATGTCGATCCGGCCGAAATCGCCCTCAACCGCAAAGGCGCCTCGTCCGATCCGAAGGCGGGCGCGGCCTTGCGCTTCGCCCTCCAAGTCCTGGAGACCCGCGGCAAGGTCGCCGACGCGGATCTCGCGACTGTGCGCGCCGCCGGATTTTCCGACGCGGAGATCCTCGACATTGTCGGCCATGTCGCTTTGAACGTCCTGACCAATTTCTACAACAACGTCGCCAAGACGGAGATTGACTTCCCGGCGGTCGCCGACGCCGACGCGGCCTGACCGCGGAACGATCCGGCAGCAGGACTTGAAACGCATCTTGCCGCCGGTTTCGCCCGCCTTCGCTCCCCTCCCGGCGAAGGCGGGCTTCGCCGATTTTCAATCCACATCGTCGTTGGCGCCGCGACGCTAGCCGACAAATTTCGCCAGTTCGACGAGGTCGGCGCCAATCGCATCCGGCCGCACGCCCAGCTCCTCCAGCGGCGCATCGAGACGGTTTACCCAGAAGGTTGTGAGGCCAAAGGCTTTTGCTCCCGCGGCGTCCCAACCGCCGAAGGCGGCGAAGACAATCTTGTCTCGGGGCAAACCAAACGCCGTCTCCGCCATTTGATAAGCGCGAGGATCGGGTTTGTAAGCCTTCACCAGATCAGTGCTCAAGCGGTGCTCGAAAAGGTCCGTTATTCCTGCCGCGTCGCTCAGCCTTGCGAGTATTTCCGGGGTCAGGTTGGACACATAGGCGAGGCGCTTTCCTGAATTTCGCATGGACCTCAATGCGGCGACCGAGTCGGGCCAAGGCTTGAACGCGAAAGCCGCGTCCATCAGTTTGGCCCGCGCCGAGGCGTCCAATTCGACCTTCGCCGACTTGCATGCGAAAATCAGCGCCTCCTCCGTGACTTGCCGAAAGTCCGCATAATCCCTGTTCAGCGTCCTGAGCCAGCAATATTCGAACTGACGCGAGCGCCAAGTGGAGAAGATCTCCTTGCCGCGGCCCGGGAAACATTCCTCGACCGCTGCGGCCGGCGAACGCGGATCGAAAATGGTGAAAGCGTCGAAGGCGACAGCCAGAACGCGCTCCGAGCGAGCGCGGGCAGGCGCGACGTCGCCCAATATTCCGGCTACCGCGACAGCGGATCCTGCTTGCGCGAGCAGCCGACGACGACTGATCGTGCGGTCGCCAAATGGATGTTCGGTCATCGCAAGTCTCCTCGTCACTGCGGATGCAAAAAGCTTCTTGTGAACGCCATGAGCGCCTCGTCAAACAGCTTTCGCTTCGCCGCCATCCATGCGGACGGCGACGCCGGTCATCCAGCGCGCCGCCGGCGACACCAGAAAGGCGACCAGTTCGGCGATTTCCTCCGGAGCGCCATAGCGGCTGACGCCGGCCTCCTCGATAAAGCGCTGACTGGCGGCTTCGAGCGACAGCCCGTGGGTCTCGCCATAGAGGGCCAGCATCGAGCGCCGACGGTTGGTCATGACCGGGCCTGGAAGCAGGCTGTTGACCTGCACGCCTTCCTTGATCCCACGCTCGGAGAACGCCTTGGCCAGCGCCGAGATGGCGGCGTTGATTGTGGCCACCGCCGCCAGTGAGGCCTTTGGCGCCAGCGCGCTGGCGCCGGAGGTCAGCACGACGGCGCCCTTCGCCGCCTTCAGCGCGTCCCAGGCGCACAGGGTCAACCGCCGCGCGCCGTGGAATTTCAGCGACAGGCCGTCCTCCCATTCCTCGTCTGTCAGAACGAAGAGATCCTTCTGCGGCACGGCGCCGGCGACATTGACCAAGGCGTCGATGCGGCCGAATTGTTCGAGCGTCCGGACAACAACTTGCGCCGGCGCTTCCCGTTCACGCAGGTCGAGCGCCAGCGGCAAAACGCGCGCGCCGGCCGCCTCGATGGCGGCGGCGGTTTCCTCCAGCGCATCCCCGCCGCGAGCGACGGCGACCACCGCGGAAAAATCCTCCGCCAGACGCAAGGCGACAGCGCGGCCGATGCCGCGGCTGGCGCCAGTGACCAGCGCGACCGATTCCGATCGCGCATCGTGGTGGAGCGCGTTCACGCCATGGCTCTCAGTATCGGCCCCGCATCGGCGACCATGTCGAAACGCGCGATCTTGCCCTGACGCACGCGCCAGAGATGCGCGAAAGCGGCGCGCATCGGCTTGCCCGTGGCGCGATGGACGCCGGCATAGGCGCCGATGGTCACAACACGATCGGCGTCCGCGATGAATTCCGATGGCCGGACCGAAAAATCCACCCAGTCGCGCGAGAGCGGGACCAGCAGCTTTTCGAGCACTTCGTCCGGCGTCCGCCATGTGCCGCTGTAATAGGGGAAGCTTTCCGATTCAGTCCATTCCAGGTCCGGCGCCAGCAGCGCCATGAGACCCTCCACGTCGCCGGTCGCGAGCCGTTCATAAAAGGCGCGGACGATCGAAGTCGCCGGGACATTCTCGCCGTGCGGCGGGGCGATCGGATGCAGCGCCTCGGTCATGCCGCCGCTCCCATTTCATGAGCGAAGACTTTGGCGAGGAAGCTCTCGATCGCCTTGGCGATCTCGCGGGCGTGGGTCTCCAGGGCGAAATGGCCGGCGTCATAGAAACGGATCTCCGCGTCGGGCAAGTCGCGCTTGAACGCTTCGGCGCCCGCAGGGACGAAGAAGGGATCGTTGCGGCCCCAGACTGCGAGCAGCGGCGGCTTATGCGCGCGGAAATAGGCGTGGAACGCCTCATAGGCGGCGACATTGCTTCGATAGTCGAGGAACAGGTCGAGCTGGATCTCATCATTGCCCGGACGGGCCAGATAGAAATCGTCGAGATTGCGGCCGTCGGGCGAGACCAGCGCGGGGTCAGCGGCGCCCTGTGTGTATTGAAACAGGGTGGTTTGCGGCGCGAGGAAAGCCCGCAGCGCATTGCGGTTGTCCGCGTTCGGCGCGTCCCAATAGGCCTTGATCGGCGCGAAGGCCTCCGAAACGCCCTCGACATAGGCGTTGCCGTTCTGGGTCACGATGGCGGCGATGCGCTCGGGATTTTTCAGCGCGAGGCGCAAACCGACCGGCGCTCCATAATCGAACACGTAAACGGCGTAACGCGTCAGGCCGAGTTTTTCTGTGAAACGGGCCATGACATCCGCCAGGGCGTCGAAAGTATAGGCGAATTTCTCGCGCGGCGGCTGAGCGGATTGGCCGAAGCCCGGAAGATCGGGGGCGATGAGCCGGAATTTTCCCGCCAGCAGCGGGATCAGATCGCGGAACATGTGCGAGGCGCTGGGAAAACCATGCAGCAGCAACAGGACCGGGGCTTCGGCCGCGCCGGCCTCGCGGTAGAAAATGTCGAGGCCGTCGACATTGATGGTTTGGTAGCGGACTGGGAACATAGCGAGACTCCTTGAACGAAGGGGATAACCGTTTAAATTGCATCAATAGGGTTATGGCCCGATGAGTAACTTGTCAACGCCGTCCGGAGCGGTCATGCTCGGAAAAGCGCCGCCTGCCGCGAAAAGGAGTTTTTCGCAAAGTGCAACAATCGCTGCCTCCCGCCCTTTTCGTCGCCGACGCCGCCGGACTCGATTTCCTCAATACGAGAGCCAAACCCGGCGCTGTCGTGTTGGACTGGCTCGACGACGGCGAGGCTTTCCTGCGCTGGATGGAAGCCGCGCGTCTTGTGACGCCCGACGATGTTGAAATGGTGCGGCGGCAAGCTGCGCCCGGCGAGATCGACGCCGCGGCGGCGCAGGCCCGCGCCTTGCGCGAATGGTTTCGCGACTTTGTCACGCCGCGCCTGCGGAGCAGCCTCAAGCCTGAAGATCTCGACGTTTTGGCGCCGCTCAACGCCCTCCTCGCCCGCGATGCGCGTTACAGCCAGATCGCTCCGGCGCCCGAGGCGTCTCCGCCCTTCCTGCTGGCGGAGCGGCGCGCCAACCCGACGCCGGCGGCTCTGCTGCAGCCCATCGCCGCCGCCATGGCCGAATTGGTCTGCACGGCCGATTTCGCGCAGACGAAACAATGCGAGGGCGAAGGTTGCACCCTGCTGTTCCTCGACACGACGCGCGGCAAGGCGCGGCGCTGGTGCAGCATGGCCATGTGCGGCAATCGCGCCAAACAGGCGGCTTATCGCCGCAGGAGTCCGGCGGGCTGATCATAACCTGTTAAAGAGCATAATAAGGTTATGATCAGCGTGCGGCCTCGCCGCGACCAGACGCCGCGTTCAGCCCGCGCCGGCGCCTTGGCGGGCTTCGGCGAGCAATTGGCGAATGGCGGCTTCGTTGCGCTCATATTCGCCCTCGCCGAAATGGCGACGACGGATCCGGCCTTGCGCGTCGACAAAATAAAAGGCCGGCCAATATTGATTCCCGTAGGCGCGCCAGTTGGCATAGTCGTTGTCGAGAGCGACCGGATAGGAAATGCCTAATTTCGCTACGGCGCGACGGACATTGTCCGCGTCCTTCTCATAGGCGAATTCCGGCGTGTGCACGCCGATCACCACGAGGCCGCGATCGCGATATTTAGCGTGCCAATCACGCACATAAGGCAACGTGCGCTGGCAATTGACACAAGAGTAAGTCCAGAAATCGACCAGCACGACCTTGCCGCGCAGGGCTTCGCGGGTCAGCGGCGCGGAATTGATCCAAAGCCCGCCGGTCGCCAGCGGCGGCATCGCGCCCTCGACCGGAAGGGATTCTTCAGCCGCGCGGACGCCTTCGACGCCGAGGCCGAAAGCCGCGGCGCCGGCGAGCGTGGCGGCGAGGCTCTGCCGTCGGGTGAAGGACGGTTTGGATCCAGACGTTCCGATAATGGGCGCCGAGAAAGAATGTCGTTTCGTCGTCATGGGAGAACTCCTCGCGCCGCGACGCGGCGTCTGCATGTCGTTACGAACGGCGATCGGATCGCGTTACATCGCTTGCGACGAAGCAGGGGGGCTGCATCAGATTATCCCAAGCAAACCCGGGCTTTCCTTATTGTTGCAGATTCCGGGAAGGTCTTTTTTTGATGCGCGCCGCGCAGCCTGGGGAACGCGATATGATTCAGTAAATAGCTTTAAAACAACCGGTTACAAGAATACTTGGCGCGCCCCGCCGCGCGAAAATGACCGCCGCGCCGTGAAACAAATTCCGTATCGCCTCCGTAAGGGGAAGTGACGGAGGGCGACCGCAAGCGAATCCGTCATCGAATGGCCGAGGCGTACAAAGCACCGGTCATTGGCGCCGCCCCTTCGCGGAACGAGACCGCGGCGACGACCTGTCGTGTCGCCGTCCCTCGTCCGGGATGTCCGAAACCCACGCGGCGCCGCCGCATCGTTTGAAACAGGAGAAGACTATGAACGCCAAGACCCTCGCCACTCGCTTCGCCGCCTGCGCTCTATTCGCTTCGGCGGCGATTTTCGCCGTCCCGTCTTTTGCGCAGGATGCGATGAAGGGCGACGCCATGAAGGCCGACGCCATGAAGGGCGACGCCATGAAGGGCGACAAGATGAAAGGCGACGCCATGAAAGGCGACGCTATGAAGGCCGACAAGATGAAAGGCGACGCCATGAAGGGCGATGCAATGAAGGGCGACAAGTAAGGCGCCTTTCGGGGCGCCCAATGCGCGTCTCGCCGCGCGGGCGCCCCAACTCCAATTCTTGTCAGGTTGTCATCATGACCGACGTTCTCCCGCTTCAGGCCGCCACCCAAACGCGAAAGAAGATTTTCGTCGCACGGCACGCGTTCGTCACACGCGTCACCCATTGGGTCAACGCCGCCTGCATTTTTGGCCTGCTGATGAGTGGCCTGAATATTTTCATGGCTCATCCAGCGCTCTATTGGGGGCAATCTGGATCGGACCGCGACCCGGCCGCTTTCGAGATCGGCTCGACCTCAAGCGACGCCGACATGCCCCGTGGATTCATCCGTTTCCGCGACAAGCGTTTCGAAACAACCGGCGTGCTTGGCGCAGTCCGGGACGCCGATGGCGACTGGCATGAACGCGCCTTTCCCTATTGGGCGACCCTACCCGGTCCGCGCGACCTGGGGCTTGCCCGGCGCTGGCACTTTTTCTTCGCGTGGCTTTTCGTCTGCAATCTCGCCGCCTATTACCTCTTCGGTCTGACCAGCGGCCATTTGCGCCGCGACCTGTTGCCGAGCCGCGCGCAATTGCGCCCGAAGGCGCTGCTGCAAGATGCCGTCCACCATCTCAAGTTGCAGTTTCCGCAAGGCGAGGCCGCGCGCCATTACAATCCGCTGCAAAAGCTCGCCTATCTTGGGGTGATCGGCATCGTGCTGCCCTTGGTCGCGCTGACCGGCATGACCATGTCGCCGGGCATGGATGCGATCTTTCCGTGGCTCGTCGATCTGTTCGGCGGTCGGCAATCGGCGCGCACGCTGCATTTCGTCGCCGCCAATCTCATCGTCCTGTTCATCGTCGTCCACCTGCTCATGGTCGTTCTCGCCGGTCCGATCAATGAAATTCGCTCGATGATAACCGGCAAACTCAAGATCCTTCCGGAGGAAACCCGTGAGCCCGATTCTCCTTCCGCGTCGTAAATTTCTCGGCCTGGGCGCCGTCGGCCTCGGCGCCGCCGCACTGGCCTTTTCCGGCCGCCTCGCCGATGTTCCGAGCTTCGAGGACCTGATCGGCAACGCGCAATATCTGACCTATGGCGCGCAGCGCCTGCTCGGCCGCAACGCGCTGGCGCGGGAATTTTCCGCGAAGGACATTTCGCCCGACTTCAAGGTCAATGGCACGCACCGGCCCGACACGCCGGAATATGAGGCGTTGCTCGCCGAGAATTTCGCCAACTGGCGCCTGATTGTTGATGGACTCACGGTCAATCGTCTGTCCCTGTCGCTCGCCGATCTCCACGCCCTGCCGCAGCGCACGCAAATCACCAGGCACGATTGCGTCGAAGGCTGGAGCGCCATCGGCCAATGGCAAGGGGCGCCGCTCGCGGAAATTCTCAAGCGCGCGGCCCCGCTGCCAGCGGCGCGCTTCGTCCTCTTCCATTGCGCGGATTTCTACGAACGCGCAGACGATGGAACCGGCCAATATTACGAAAGCATCGATCTGGTCGACGCCTTTCATCCGCAGACCATTCTTGCTCATAGCCTCAACGGCGCGCCGCTCTCGGTCGGCCATGGCGCGCCGGCGCGACTGCGCGTCGAACGGCAGCTAGGATACAAGCAGGCCAAATATGTGATGCGCATCGAATTGGTGGAGCGGATCGACGGCTTTGGCCGCGGCAAGGGCGGCTTCTGGCCGGATCGCGGCTACGAATGGTATGCGGGAATCTGAGGGCGTTCAGCGCGGGCCCTTGGCTGCGGACAGGGCGCGGTCGATCTCATCCGCCATGCGGGCAAGCCGCCGCGTAAAGATTTTCGGATCGTTCATGGCGCGCGCGAGCACCAGCGCGCCCTGAATGCCGCCGACCGTGGCTTCGGCGAGCAGACGCGCTTCGCGCGCATCGACGCCGCCGCGCGCCATGGCGCCGCGCAACGCCTTAATCCATCGCGCGAAATAGAGCCTGATTTCAGAGGCGAAAGGCTCGCGTGTTTCATCCAGGGCAAAAGCGCCGACAAGGCAGATTCGCCGCCCGGAATGAAAATAACCCGCTGTCGCGGCCCACATGTTCTCGATCGCTTCGCGCGGGACGTCGCGCTCCAGCGGCCGGAAGACATTTTCGACGAACCAATGATCGACATGGGCAAGAATTTCGCGCGCCATCTCCTCCTTGCCGCCGGGGAAGAAGTGATAGAGGCTGCCCTTGCCCAGCCCCGTGCGCTCGGTGATGCGGCCGAGCGAGGCGCCCTCATAGCCGAATTCGCGAAACACTTCCGCGATCATCGGCACGACGTCGGATTTTTCGTGAACCAACCGCGCCACGCGACAAAAGGCCTTAAAGCCCGAGGTCGGAAAGTCCCGGATGGTCGTCCGGTCGGCGGCCCAGCGGCCAGAAGAACTTGCGCTCGCTTTCCTTGATCGGCAAATCGTTGATCGAGGCGAAGCGGCGCTGCATCAGGCCCTCGCCGTCGAACTCCCAGTTCTCGTTGCCATAGGAGCGAAACCACTGGCCGGAATCGTCGTGCCATTCATAGGCGAAACGCACCGCGATCCGATCCTCGCCAAAAGTCCAAAGCTCCTTGATCAGGCGATAATCCAGCTCCCGCGTCCATTTGCGGGTCAGAAATTCGACGATCTGCTGGCGGCCGCGCGGGAATTCCGCGCGGTTCCGCCAGATGCTGTCAGGCGTATAAACCAGCGACACGCGCTGCGGATCGCGGCTGTTCCAGCCATCTTCCGCCAAGCGGATCTTCTGGATCGCGGTCTCGCGCGTGAATGGGGGCTTGATCGACATGGGACATCCTCATGTACTGTATGGCTCATAGTGTACTGATTAGTATACAAATGACAAGCGCCGGGGCGACCGCTGCTCAAAACAGTCTCGATCTTTTGCGAAAACAGATTATTCGGCGGCTTCGTCGAGCCGTCCAGCCCACGCCGGGTCCGCAGCGCATTCGGTCAACCGGTCGAGTTCGTCAAGCTCCGCTGCGTGGCGGCGACCCCATTCGCACAAAGCCAGCAACACCGGCTGTAAACTCACGCCAAGCGGCGTGGCGCTATATTCCACGCGGACGGGAACTTCGGCGAAGGCCTCGCGGCGGACGATTCCGTGCCCTTCCATTTCGCGCAATTGCTGGATCAGCACCTTCTGGCTCGCCGCCGGCATCAAGCGCTGCAATTCGGAAAGGCGCAGCGGGCCGCCGTAGAGGTGATAGAGAACGATCGGCTTCCACCGCCCGGCGATGACTTTCAGGGCGCGCTCGGCAGGCAGGGACGGCAGGCGCTTGATGGGATCGGTCATGCTCACCTTCCGGTGTGTAGCGCACGAAAGAGTTCGTAGTTCCACGCCGCATCATAGATCTAGATTGCGCGCGATGAAACCGGACTAAAGAGGTTCTCCATGCGTGCGATCCAGATCAAAAGTTTCGGCGGCCCCGACGTTCTCGAAACGGTCGAGCGCGCGACGCCGGCGCCGGGCGAGGGCGAAGTTCTCGTGCGGCTGCGGGCCATTGGCGTCAATTTCGCCGAAACCCTCGCCCGGCAGGCCAAATATGTGGTGACGCCAGAGCTTCCCGCCGTGCTCGGCTCGGAAGGCGCCGGCGAAATCGCCGCGCTGGGTTCCAGCGTCTCTGGCCTGTCGATCGGCCAGCGCGTGGCGGCGCCGCTATTCGCCGCCGGCGCGATCACCGGCGCCTATGCCGAATATGCGGTTCTTCCGGCGTCTCTCGCGGTTCCGCTGCCGGACGACATTTCCTTCGAAATCGCCGCCGCCGTGCAGGTTCAGGGCCTGACCGCCTTGTATCTGATCCGTCAGGCAGATCCGAAGGGCAAGAATATCCTGATCAACGCCGCGGCCGGCGGCGTCGGGTCGCTGCTCGTGCAAATGGCCGGCAAGGCGGGAGCGAAAACCATCGTCGCTGCCGCGAGTTCGCGCGAAAAGCTCGAATTCGCCAAAAAGCTCGGCGCCGACGCCGGGGTGAATTACACGAAGGCCGATTGGCTCGACGATTTGCGTCGCGCCACCGGTGACGCGGGCCCGGATGTAATCTACGAATCCGTCGGCGGCAAAGTGATGGCCGACAGCCTCGCCGCGCTCGCGCCGCTTGGCCGCATCGTCATTTACGGCGCGCTCAACATTCAGAGCTTCGCCCTTGGCGCGCCGGAGTTGCTCGGCATGATCTTCAAGAATCAGTCTTTGACCGGCTTCGCCTTCGCGCCCTTGCTCACGCCGCAAGCGCTTGGGCGTGATCTGCGCCATTTGTTCGATCTGATCGTCGCCGGCGGTTTGGATGTGACCATCGGCGGCGCATTTCCTCTGGAGCAGGCGGCGGAAGCGCATCGAGCCCTGGAAAACCGGACGACCATGGGCAAATTGGTGCTGCTTGCCTGATGAGGCGCGGCGGAGCCTCAGCCAGCGCCGAAATTCATTTCGGCCGCGATCGCCCGCGCCGGGTCAAGCGGCCCTCGTGCGACCGGAGCGCGCCGATCGCGGTCACCGCCAACGGCTTCCGCCCCGCGGGCAGCCGTCGATGATCTGGTTGTTGATCTCGCGCTCGATATGATCGCACCAACGAGAGCCCGGGAACGCGTCGGTTATTTTGGCGGCTTTGGCGTGGCGCAAGCGCGCGATGGCTCCGGTCAGCCGGCCGGCGAGCGTTCCTATCTGATTACGCAAATTGATAAGCATGTTCGACGCCTCCAATGCGGAAATGCGTGCGTTCGCGACCGGGCTGGCCATAGCGCTCCATCGCGCCGCCTCAGGCGTATTGCGCCAGACCGTGGCCGAGGGACCAATTTTCCTTCGCGACCTCGACCAGGCTCACAAACACGTCCTCCGGACGGAGGCCGGGGCTTTCCCCGAGCAGCGCCGCGATCCGGCGGAACAGGGCTTTCTTCTGTTCCATGGTCCTGGTGTTGTTCGCGGTGATCTGGATCAGCACGAGATCGTCGCTTCGGGCGAGGCCGAGGTAAGACGCGCCATAGCGGAAGTTTGCGGCGTCATGCTCCGTTATCGACATGAATTGGTCGCCTTCGGGCACGCTGAACGTTTCGCGCATCGCGCGGTAAAGGCCGTCAAAGATCGCCTGTCGATAGGCTTCCGGCTTTCCGGCGCGCAGCGATATGTGAACGAGCGGCATCGCGGATCCTTTCCAGATTGTCTGGAACAGACATTAGACGTCGCGTTATCATTTTGATATGCTATCAATCTTAATATCAGAGATAATGATTTTAAATGGCTGAACCTCCTCTCGACCTGGACGCCGTCCAGGCTTTCCTCCGCATCGCCGAGCTTGGCAGTTTTACGCGCGCCGCCGAGGCCATGGGGACGACGCAAGCGGCGGTCAGTTTGAAGCTGAAGCGGCTCGAAGAGAGGCTCGGCTGCCGGCTCGTCGAGCGGACGCCCCGATACGTGCAGCTTTCGGCGCGGGGCGCGGCATTCCTCCAGCGCGCGCGCGAACTCCTGGACGCAAACGATCGCGCGCTAGCCGTCTTTGCCGGCGCCCGGCAGAGGCTCACCATAGGCATCAGCGATCATGTTGCGGGACCGGAGCTCCCCGCGCTCATCGCGCGCATGAACACGCAAGACCCACAACTGTCGATCGAAATCCGGATCGGATCGTCGGGCGATTTGCTGCAAAGCTTCGACCGGCGGGAACTCGACACGGTGATCGTCCGCCAGCATGCCGGGCGAGACGACGGGGAAGTTCTGACCGAAGAAAAATTCGGCTGGTTCGCAGCGCCGGGCTGGCGGCGTCTCGCGCACGAACCTCTGCCGGTCGCGACGATGGCCGAGCCCTGCGGCGTGCGGGCCATGGCCAGCCAGTTGCTCGATGCGGCTGGCGTCCCCTGGATCGAAGTGTTCGTCGGCGGCGGCGTCAGGGCCGTCGCGGCGGCCGTCATGGCCGGGCTCGGCATCGCTGCATTGGCGCCGCGCATGCTGCCGTTTGGCGCGGTTGACGTGGGCGCCAAGCTCGGGCTTCCCGATTTGCCGCGCTTGCCGGTCCTGCTTCACACGAGGGCCAAGGACGGCCGCCCGCGCGACGCTCTTGCCGCGCTTTCGGCCGCCTTCAGAAGCGCGGTGAAAGGCTAGGCGGTCATGGGTCAGGGTTAAGCCGTCCGGCGGTTTGAGCCGAGCAATCCTGCGCCCTTCAGATCGAATTGAGCGACGCGGTCTCAAAGCTCGAGGTCGATCAAGGCCCGGCGCATGACCGAAGGATCAACGTCGACGCCGGTCCAGCACTTGATCCCGATGACGGCCTGATTCACCAGCATGCCCAGGCCATCCGCCGTCCGGCAGCCCGCGGATTCGGCGGCGCGAATGAGGCGCGTGCGCGGCGGATTGTGGATGCCGTCGGCGACAATCATCGTTGGACGCAACGTCGTCAGGTCAATGTCGGGCAGACCGTCGACATCTGGATAAAGGCCGACCGATGTGGCGTGAATGACAATATCTGTCTCTTCCGGAATGGCGAACGGTCCCTTCCATTCCCTGTAACAGGACCTCGCCGCACTATTGTCCGCGATGAGGCGCGCCACGGCTTCGCCGCGTTCGCGCCCACGATTGACGACCGTTATTTGCGCGGCGCCTGCGAGAGCCATTTCAACGCCAACGGCGCGCGCGGCGCCGCCGGCGCCAAAGAGGACAACCTTCTTGTCCTCTTTGGATCGACGATCTCCTGGATCGCCTTGACGAAGCCTTTGCCATCGGTGTTTTCGCCGATCATCCTGGCCCCGCGCCGGACGACGGTATTGACCGCGCCGATGATCCTGGCGGATTCGCCCAGGGCGTCGAGATGCGTGATCACGGCGACTTTATGAGGGATGGAGCAGTTGAAGCCCGCCCAATCCATGGCGCGGGCGCCGGCGACGGCGTCTTTCAGGTTCTCCGGACTGACTTCGCAATTGATGTAGCGCCAGTTGAGGCCGTGGTGGCGGTAGGCCGCCTCGACGATAGCCACCGTCGGGTTTTCTCCGGCTGGCATGGCGAAAGATCCAGTGATTTGAGCGAGGAAGTCAGGCGACATCTTGCCTTTCCGAGGATGAATTCCGGCGACAGGCGCGCCGCTTTGGTTCGCACGCCTGTTCCTCTTCCTTTCAGGACGACGACGTTCAGGCCTGGCCCAAGGCTGCGAATGCGTCGACGGGCCGCGCTCAGGCTGTCGGCAATTGCGCCGCCCTGCGGCTTGCGGCGGCGATGGCGGCCCAGTCTTGCGCCGCAACGGTTTCAGCCTTGAGCATCCAGGAGCCGCCGACGCAGACGACATTCGGAAGCGCGAGATATTTTGGCGCGCTTTCCAACGTCACGCCGCCCGTGGGGCAGAACCGTAGCTGCGGCAGCGGCGAGGACAGCGCCTTGAGATAGGGCGCGCCGCCCGCTGGTTCGGCCGGAAAGAATTTGGCGAAGCGATAGCCGCGCTCGATCAGCCGCATGGCTTCCGAAGCGTTCGCGACGCCCGGCAGGAGCGGCGCCTCGGACGCGGCGGCGGCGTCCAGCAGGGCCTCGCTCGCGCCGGGCGAAACCGCGAAGCGCGCGCCCGCTTTCCGCGCGGCGTCCAACTGGCGCGGATTGAGGACGGTGCCGACGCCGAC
>NZ_JAYSBG010000006.1:0-32223 GCF_041915505.1 Rhodoblastus sp.
AACGCATGCGCGTCTCGGCGATCTCCTTGATCCGTTTGATGAGGCCGGCCTGATCGCTCCGTCGGGAGCGGTAGTGATAGGTCGAGCGTTCGACTGGCAGAGCGCGGCAAGCACGACGGATGCTCACAGGGGGCAACGTCATGTCTCGTCGACGACGCAGATGGCGGTCTCTTCCAAGGACACGTCCAGTCCGGCATAATACTTCATGGTTGCTCCTTCTCGATGTTTGTGGCGATTCAACACCGACCACGTTCTCACATCTTGACAGGAGCAGCTGTCCATCCGGGCAGACCCCAATCACCCCATCTGAACCTGTATGCCGAAAGCCGCGCAAGGTCGTGAAACAGATTGAGACGCCTGGCCCTCCTGATCCCATCATGCGGCGGCCCCGCGCCGACCGCGAAGAGAAGCGCGTGGCCCGCGTGAACGAAACGACCAACCGCCGGCGCAATCGAACAGGAACAGCTTGACTTCAAAGACCCCAATCAGAGAAGGCTCTGAGAGATTTAATTGACCTGAAAATTAATTATTGATTTATTTAATTTGTTTGCGATAATTAATATCTCATTAACCAATCGACCGACACGCGTTACGACGATGAATTATATTAATCGGAATATCGCTGGGGCACTTCTCGACCGGTCTGTCCGGAAGCAAACCGCGTCTCCATCACCCGAACGTCGATGGCCAGTTCGCTTTCAAGCTATTGAGCCGATCGCGATCGTGGCTGATTTCGCCGTGATTTTCCTGGCCAGTTTGCTCGCAGCGATTTTCGCTCGAACTGAAGGAGCGTCCATTGGTTTCGGAAAGGCCACTGGGACCATGATTGTAGTTTCCGCGCTTTTTGTCTGCCTGTTGAAAATTCACGGATTCTACCAACCCGCTGAACTCCTAGTGTTTCGCAATCAAGTCCGCGCTGTCGGGTTGGCCTGGGCGTCGGTTTTCATCCTCCTTGCCGGCGCCGTCGGGGCGCTCGACATCGGTCACGAATTCCCCCACGGCCCAACTCTCCTGTTCGCGGTGCTCGGGTTTGCCACCTTGATCATACATCGCGGCGTCACCAAAAAGCTCCTTGTGAAGGGACTGAGCCGCCGCAAATTCGGGGGCCGCAATGTCGTCCTGATCACCGATCAGCAAAGCTCCCCCGGGAACGGTATGGAACAGACCCTCGCCAATCTCGGGCTGTTCGTGACCGAAACCTTCGCGCTGCCGCCGCTGGGCGCAGGCGCCGGCTTTCGGAAGCGTCTCAGCTCCCGGGTGGTCGAATATGTCCGTGAATCCAACGTCGAGGAGATCGTTGTCGAAGCCGACCCGAACCGTTGGCAGGAGTTACGCTCCCTCGTCGGTGATTTGAGGGTCCTGCCCTTCCCTATTTTGTTCGTTCCGATCGGAGCTGCTGCGGAAATATTCCGGCGACCGACCCGTGATCTCGGAAGCGCCGTTGGCGTCGAGCTTCAACGCGGCCCTCTCACCCTGACGGAACATGGTGCGAAAAGGACACTGGATATCATCGGGGCCGGAATGGTTCTTCTGTTGCTTGCGCCGTTGCTCGCGATCGCAGCGATTGCAATCAAGATCGAGTCGCCGGGACCTGTCCTCTTTAGGCAGCAGCGTTGTGGGTTTAATGGCCGCAGCTTTGCCATCCGCAAATTCCGAACGATGTTCGTACTCGAGGACGGACCGACAATCGTTCAGGCTGGACCCACAGATCGCCGAGTGACTCGCGTGGGCCGATGGTTGCGCCGGACCAGCGTCGACGAACTGCCGCAACTGCTTAATGTGCTCGATGGCAGTATGTCTCTGGTCGGCCCCCGGCCTCATGCGCTTGCGCATGACAATCAATTCGACAAAATCGTGCGAAATTATGCCTTCCGCCGTCGCGTTAAACCCGGTCTAACAGGCTGGGCTCAAGTACATGGTTGCCGCGGGCCGACGCCTACTACAACCATGATCGAACGCCGTGTCGAATATGATTTGTGGTACGTGGACAACTGGAGTCTAATGCTAGATTTCACGATCCTGATCCAAACCCCAATCGAAGTGATGCGCGCGCGTAACGCCTATTGATAATTTTAGTTCGAACTCAAGGAGTCAGCGTCCTTCTTGATCATCAGTTCGAAGCGCGTCGGCAATATGTTTCAGAATGGAATCATCGTCGTTCGGGGGCGGGAACACCCCTGTTCTCTCGCCACTCAGCGCTGGTGGATTCGCGCGCTCTGCGTGGCCTGGGCGCAGGTCGTCGAGTTCGGTTTTGATCTGCAGCCAGTCGCGTACGAACATAGCCAATTCCGCGGCGCCATCTTTCAATATCGACCTGGATAACATAGAATTAAGCGGGCGATCGGAACATAAGGATTCCTTGGTTAACGCCTCCTTATCTCGTCGCCGGCGACGGTAGGACGCAACGTAAAGTGACTTTGGAAGAAAGTTGCATGCGCACGAGACGGCCAGTCGGACGCGCCGAAGGGAGCATGCGGGCATGCCACATGGCGGCCACAGCATCAAAAGAATGCCGACGCACGATATAAAGATCGAAACCTGTTTTACTGAGGCTTCAAGAATGTGGTTAGGTGGGGAAACGAATCGACCGCGCATTCCGCGACGATAATGACAGCAAGGAGTCCGTCCAATCTTGCAGTTAACTGAACCTTTCCCAGAGCACGAATGGGGCGGACACGATCGAGGCATGCAACCCGCGGATATACACAACGGTTATTTTTCAATTTTTTTAAAAAACACATTTAATTCAGCGGCTGCGCTTGACACGATTAAAATAATTCGCAAGCTATTAACAGGATACGATTTAAAATGCGTTGACGCCTTTCGAGAGGAGTTCGCGCCCCGGGCGGGAGCCCCGACCTCACGCTGAGTAAAACATATCGTTCCGCAGGTGAGCATTCCTGCCATTAGGATAGCAAGGCATCAAACAGTTACGAGAGCGCGATGCGCAAACCGGACCTAAACTTAATGGACTTCGAAGAGCTCTGGCTTCTCCACGAAGAGCTGACGAAGATTTTGGCGGAAAAAATAACCGCTGAAAAGCTCGAGCTTGAGAAGCGGTTAGCGCAACTCAACCGCGTGGAAAAAATTGGGCAAAGCGCGCACGGCGAGGCGGGAGGCGCGCGTACGCCGCGGCGCAAATACCCAAAAGTGCTGCCGAAATATCGCAATCCCCTGGTTCCGACTGAGAAATGGTCTGGACGCGGCAAGCAACCAAGATGGCTCGTGAGCGCGCTCAAATCCGGTCACAAGCTTGAAGAGTTCAGCATCAGCGAAAATGACAGACTGACGGCCGGAAAGAGTCCTTCCCGCACCCGTCAGTCGTGAATTTGTTTGCACGCGCAACCGATTTCCGTCGCGGCCAAAACTTAATTCAGCCCAACGCTCTCCCCCGTCCTCCGCAGCGCTGCAACTCGTTTATGCCTGAGACGTTTGGCAAGGTCGCTACGGATTCCCGAAATTTGGAAGAGCAACATGTTGCAGAGGTCGATTTGGGAGGCGAGCGTCGTTGGTGTCGTGGACGAGCTTGTCAGCTGATCCAATTGCGCATGCGTCGCCTTAATCGTGTTCAAAGAATGATGAAGAGAATCGACCTGCGCCCGGCCGTTATCATAGACCTTTTGCATTTCTACCCCCCGATACTGCCGCAGATGTCAGTACACTGACGAAACAACCCCGCTTATATACAAAGCGATTTACAGTAAAAATTTAAGTCAACAACTTTATGAAGCAATCAGCACAACATATGATAGCATTTTGTCGGACCATTACTTCACCCACGTACCAACTCTATGAAGAAGCCCCCGCTCACATCCCGCAACCGCATAGTTGCATGCTGCCCCGGCCCGGCGCAAGAGAAATTACCCAGCGAAAACTCCAAGGGTTTTCACAAACCTGCGACCGTCCACGGCCTCTGCATTTGCCGCGCGAGCGCGCTCTCAACTCGCTTGAGCGGCGGATAACCTCCTAACCAAATGACGCTTAGGAATGTTCCATTCTCAACGTCAGGATCTATTTCCAAGAAAGCTCCAGCCTTCGAGCGCCGTGAACGTCGACACTGAACCGCAGGGCAGTGGGAACATGGCTCGAAGACTTGGCGGCGTGGAAGCGCCTTGATGACGAGGCGTCGGATGAGGCGAGCTGTTCAGGGAAAAAAAGAATCCAGAACGGTCCACCGCAACCGACCCTGCCGGCAATCCGACGCGCCGTCATCAAGGCGCTTGCCCGCACGCACGTCGTCGAGCGATGTCCCCACTGCCGAAGGCGCATCAGAATCGGAGCGAAATAATTCTGCCAAAGTGGTGCTAGATGTTTAGTCCCGGCATCTGGTGGATCGGATCGAACTTGAATCGGTGCGGCTCTTTTGTCCAGCATTTGCAGATGAACTCATAAGGCGTGAGGCCTTTAAGGGTCTTGAGCCGGCGAGCGAAATTATAGGCGGTGATGAAGTCAGCGAGATGCGCCCGCAACTGATCGTGCTTCTCATAGAAGTATCGTTTGACGGTCGCGTCCTTGATTGTGCGGTTCATTCGCTCGACCTGGCCGTTGGTCCATGGATGCTTCGGTTTGGTCAGCCGATGTTCGATGTCATTTCGCGCGCAGGCGAGTTCGAAGGCGTGCGCGCGAAACGGCTGCCGGGAGGCGATCATCTGTTTGATCTCGGCGGGGGACCAAGTTTCGCCGGCCGGATCGGTGAAGTGCAGGCCGTTGTCGGTCAGGACTGTGTGGATTCTGTATGGAACGGCTTTGACGAGCGCATGCAGGAAATCGGCTGCGACGCGCGTGGTGGCTCGCTCATGCAATTCGACGAAGGCGAATTTCGACGTCCTGGCGATCGCCACGAACAGATAGAGCCTGCCCTCGGCGGTGCGAACCTCGGCAATGTCGATATGGAAATAGCCGATCGGATAGGCTTTGAACTTCCGTTTGGCGGCGACCTCGTCGCCGATCTTGGGCAGTTGTGAAATGCCATGGCGCTGAAGGCAGCGATGGAGCGATGAGCGCGTCAGGTGCGGGATCGTCGCCTGCAGGGCGTATAGACAGTCATCCAGCGGCAGCAAAGTATGCCGGCGAAATGCGACGACGACCGCCTCTTCTTCGACCGACAGGACCGTCGACCTTGGCTCTTTCGGGCCAATCTTCTGATCCTTGACCGTCGACCGGCGTTTCCATTTGGCGACGGTCTTCTGGTTGATCCCGTACCGCTGAGCGAGTGCTCTCAGGCTCTCTTGACTATGCTGTATCGCTCGACGGATCGCCTCCGTCGTTCTGGCGCTCCCGTGAAGAACCTGGCCCATAGCGCATCCCTCCAGCCGCAGGAGAAAATTGCACCATCAAAGCCTGGGATCAAACAGGCAAAGCCGGATTCCTAAAAAGCCAGAACCGCCAGCACTGATCAGACGCCAGCGTTCCCGCGGCCCTCACCGGAGGGTTACCCCGAGACCAACGACGGCGACGTTCAACCGACGTGATCACCTCAATGGGATGCTTCGTCATAGGCCTACTCCTAGCGTTACCACTAGGACTGACAGCCTTGACCCAATCTCAGCAAGGCGGCCCTCACCGGAGGGATACGCTCCATCAGCTGCCGCTCGGAGCGCACCGAATAGAAGGCCTGCAACAGCATGGCGCGCAGCAGGCGTTCCGGCGGAATCGAAGGGCGGCCGGTCTTCGAGTAAAGCGCGGATAAATCCGCCGCCAAGGACGACAGAGCCTCATTCACGATGGCCAGGATGCGCGCAGCGGATGATCGCGCCGCACCCGCGCCTCAAGATCGACATAGCTGAAAAGCCGCCCCGCCTGATCGTCTGTCCCGCGCTTTCGATTCATTCCCCCGCAAACCGAGGGAATCACGAACGCCGCTTAAGCGGAAGGGTTTTTCAGCAGCCTGCTAGGTGTGGATCAGACGCCGAGTCGATCCCTCAAGTATAAGACAGCTGAGCCTATTGGTCAGGTAGGCCCCCGTATCAATGTTGATACGGTTCGACCGGAAATCGGCCGCCTCGACGGGCGTATGCCCATGGATAACGATCTTGCCGTGAAATTCAATGGAGCTCAGAAAGCCATGACGAATCCACATCAGGTCGTCTTCCTGTTGCTTCCGCAAAGGTAAGCCTGGTCGGACGCCTGCATGACAGAAGAAAAAGTCACCAATTTCGTGAGACGAAGGCAGCGACGCGAGAAAAGCCCGGTGTGCTGCGGGAACCTTTTGGATCAACTCTTCGCGCGCACGCACGAAATCACGACCGCGCATGACGCCAGATACATCGACTTGATACGAAGCAAGCGTCTCGAGGCCTCCATATCGGCGCCACGAGTCGAACGCGGATTGATCCTCGAGGGCATCGAGCATGAATTGCTCGTGGTTGCCTCTTAAGGCGATGAACTCAGTCGGAAAATCACCCTTGGAGAGACGGTCGAGCACTTCCGCCGATCTCAGCCCTCGGTCGACATAATCGCCGAGCAAAACCGTTACAACGCGCCGCGGTGCGCTGGGCAGCTCGTTTTCAATTTGACTGGCAATGGCATCCAGCAGATCGGCGCGACCATGAATATCGCCAATGGCATAGACGCGCATGCCCGGAGGAACCGAAAAACCTCCGAATCCTGCCGTGTCTGCTGATTTTGAAATCCGAAAGATCATAGCTCTGCGGCTCGATTGGCGAGCATGATTCCCGTCGTGGAGCGACAGGATAACAGAGTTTGGACTTTCCATCGACTATACCTTCATCAACAATCCACAAGGGTGTTGATTACCGCTGAGAATTAGCCCCTATTTCATCCTCCGGAGTCGCTTCGATTTCGTGGACGGTTTGTGACCCAGCTAGCAGGCTGCTGAAAAACTCGCCGCCTTCGACGATTTTGGTGCTTGGGCCGTAATTTTTGGCAGGCGCAGCCTTTTGGCGGCGTGGTCGAAGAGGCGCGGCATGGCCGCGCGAAGCTGAGTTTGGCGCCCGGTCACACGTTTCCTCCGATCAGCTTGGGCAACCGGATAAGGTTATAAGCGGCGGCGGCGAAGGCGAAGGACCAGCCGACCCGATCGACGCTGCGGAATTTGGTTTTGCGCTGGCCGGCGACCGTCTTCATCCAACCGAACGCTTCCTCGATGCGTTTTCGGATGCGCTGGCTCAGCGCATAACCAGGATGGCGCGTCGTGCGCCGGTCGATGGCGGAGCGGCGACCATTGGTGTTTTACGCGACATGTGGGCGCACGTTCATCGAGCGCAACTCGTTGACGAAGACGCGAGCGTCATAGCCCTTGTCGGCACCCAGCGTCACGCCGACCGGGCGATTGGCGAGCCGTTCGATCATGGCGAGCGCAGCGGTGCGTTCGGCATGGCCGTCGGCGGGCGTCAGGCAGGCGTTGACGATCAGGCCGGAGCGGTTCTCCATCAAGGCGTGACCGAGAAAAGCGAGCTTCTCCTCCATGCCCGCGCCCTTGCGATAGAGCTTGGCTTCCGGGTCCGTCGTCGAGGCGTGCGTCTCGTTGGAGCGCTTCTCGCCCTTGAAATCGACCTCGGCGCTGCGCCCGGCTTCGGGCGGCGGCTCATCGCCCGAGCCGTCCTTGCGCCGAAAACTCTTCATTGAGGCCCAGGCCTCGATCAGCGTGCCGTCGACGGAGAAATGTTCGTTCGACAAAAGCCTTTTCACCCGAGGCTGCGCCAGAACGGCGGACAGGAACTTCGCTGCGATGGCGCCTTCGAGCAGGCGGTCGCGGTTCTTCGAGAACACGGTCGCGTCCCATACCGCATCATCGATGGACAGACCGACGAACCAGCGAAACAGCAGGTCGGTGTCGAGCCGCTCCATCAGCTGCCGCTCGGAGCGCACCGAATAGAAGGCCTGCAACAGCATGGCGCGCAGCAGGCGTTCCGGCGGAATCGAAGGGCGGCCGGTCTTCGAGTAAAGCGCGGATAAATCCGCCGCCAAGGACGACAGAGCCTCATTCACGATGGCCAGGATGCGCGCAGCGGATGATCGCGCCGCACCCGCGCCTCAAGATCGACATAGCTGAAAAGCCGCCCCGCCTGATCGTCTGTCCCGCGCTTTCGATTCATTCCCTCGCAAACCGAGGGAATCACGAACGCCGCTTAAGCGGAAGGGTTTTTCAGCAGCCTGCTAGATTTCGACGGGCGAACAGCCTCCTCCATAGTCGATTGGCTAAGGTTAGCCAAGGGCGAATGTCGATGTGAGGATGCCAGAAACCCTCACGATCTGAAGGACGTAGCTCGTCGTTACGCCGTGGGAGCGGGCGCGCCTTCGGTCGAGAAGTTCACATTCAAACGTGACGAAGAACTGCTCCCGCATTGCATTGTCGTTGGAGTCGCCGACTGTTCCAGTTGAAAGCCGATGTCAGTTTCCTGACTGCTGTTCCCGAAGGCTGCCGACACATGTCGCGAACCGTGATCCGAATAGTGGATCACATTTTCCAACTGCCGGACAGCCTCAAAATCCGAATTCAAAGGTACGTACTGACCTCGGTCAACTCGAGATATTCTTCGTTGTTTCGGTCGCAATGACTCGATCCAGTTTGGAGGCTGGAGCGTTTGACAAGCCTCGCCTAGGATACACCTGCAGCAGGATGAAAGCGATTGGCGTCCAATTTAACCTGAACTTCAGTATGCTCGCACACACATGCGAGAGCGAGTCCAATAAACCGGAGTTTTTCTGATTTAGTAAGTCCAATTTAATGGAAGCCACTCCATAGAGCGTTGGGCATCCTGAAAACGGCAAGCGAAATCTCTGCCGTAACATTGCAACGCACCTAAGAATAAACTCACCTATTTCGTCAAAATTAATTAAATATTTAAGGTAACTACGAACTTAACATTTCCTTTCATGGGTTGAAAACGTATTTTGATTGGGGTACGGTTAGATAATAGGCTCGTGTTTGTCAGATCAGGTTCGCGCCATGACTTATGTTGCAATGCGAAATGCACGTCTTGATGAGCGGTTTTCGAGCTCCACCTGGGCGCCGCCGCGAGGGAAACGCGTTTCTCTCGAAAATATGGTCGTAATTTATTGTGCAATTGATCTCTTATTTCTGATCGTCTTTGGCCTTGGACCCGCGCAATTGACGATGGGACGGGACTGGACCTACCTCGGGCAGATCGACGATCAGCTTCAGGTCATCGGTCTCACGACGGCGCTTTATCTCCTTATTTCAAAAGCGACCGGGGTTTACCGCGCCCGCCGCATCCTCGAATCCGGCGAACCGATCTGGCGCCTGATGCTGGCGCTCGGCTGCACCTTTCTGATCCTGACCGTCATCGGCGCCGCGACCAAAACAACCCAGAACTTCTCCCGCATCTGGTTCTTCTCCTGGGTAAGCCTGAGCTGCATCGTGATTCCGGCCATCCGGCTCGGCCTGCTGGCTCACATGCGTAAGCGGCTCGCCGGCGGCGATTTCGTGTTCCGCGCCCTGTCGGTCGGCGTCTTCGCCAAGCCGCTCGAACGCGCCGACATCGACGAGGCGAGCGGCGGAATCGCGCAGGTCGCCGCAGCGCTGCAACTGGAGACGTTCGCCGAACTAGAGGGTCTCGCGGACTGGATCGCCCGGGCCGAAATCGACCAGATCTATATCGCGGCGCCCTGGGTGGATGCGCCCCTGATCCTGCAGCGTCTCCTGCAATTGCGGCAGTTTTCGACCGAAATCTTCGTCCTTCCCGATGACGCCCGCGTCCATGCGCATCAATTGGGCGTCAGCGTCATTGGCGACAGAATCGCGCTTCGCGCCGCCGATCGTCCGATCAACGGATGGAGCCTGCTGGCGAAACGGGCGCAGGACGTTGCGGTCACATCCGTCGCCTTGCTGTTCTTCGCGCCGGTGATGGCGTTGATCGCGCTGGCCATCAAGCTGGACAGCCCGGGCCCACTGCTGTTTCGGCAGAAGCGCGTCGGGTTCAACAACGGCCATTTCGAATTGCTGAAATTCCGTTCGATGTACGACAGTGCGGCGGACGCGCACGCCAGCCGTCAGACGTCGCGCAACGACGACCGCGTGACCCGGGTCGGCCGCTTCATCCGGCGCACCAGCCTCGACGAATTGCCGCAACTCCTGAACGTCCTGCGCGGCGACATGTCCATTGTCGGCCCCCGTCCGCACGCGCTGCTGACGAAGACCAATGGCGTCGATCTGTGCGACATCGCCGATCAATATGCGGCGCGGCATCGCGTGAAGCCTGGCCTCACCGGGCTTGCCCAGGTCAACGGCTATCGCGGCGAACTCGACACCGAGGAAAAAGTCCGGAAACGCGTCGAATTCGACATCATTTATATCGAAAGCTGGTCGACTTGGCTGGACATCAAGATCATCCTGCGCACGGCGCTCCTGATGTTCTTCGACCGGACAGCCTATTGAAAAGCCTGCTTCGCGGATCGCCGTCGCATCTTATCGGACGCTCCCGTCGGCGATTGACGGACGGCGACGCAAAGGTCCAGCGTTTCTTTAGATGACGCGCAAAAGATGCGCCGCCTGCGCCCAGAAGGCGGCGCTTATCACCGTCGCGACCGTCCACACGGCGACCGTCCGCCAGCGGATTTTCTTCCAAAGTCGATTCGGACCAATCGGGGATTTCAGCATCGTAGGTCAGTCTGCATTCTTGAGTGGGATCAATCCACCATCGAACGCATCGCTTGCCTGAGACTTTCGGACCGTTTCCACAGCAAACCCACGCCGCGACCGGCGCTCGGCCTTGCTTCCGCCCCGCGCGCCAGTCGCGCCAAAAGGGTGGATTGCGCCGCGCCCCATGGCGTTTCGCCGGCGCTGCACAGGCCGATTCGCCAAAACTGCGGACAAATCATATGGACTGCGCACAGCGGGGCCGCAGCCATTGCCGCTTCACCCGGCGCGCGGGCCTGGCCAGTCCCAAACGGAGGCGCCTGATTTCATGCTGTCGACGAAACGCGCGATGAAGCGACTTACCGCAACGGGGCCGATCGCGCGTTCAGCCGCGTTGCGCGCAGGGAATGCCGCGTTCGCGCATAAAAGCGAGATCGGCGTCGGTGGCGAAGGTCCGGTCCCATTCGTCGAGCTTGGGCTTCATCGCCCGCATGAACAGCGGCGGGACCAGCGCCAGCCCGATCATGACAAGATAGCCATGCTGGTGGGCCGGCGCGTCGGCGCGGGTCTTCAGGTCGCCGCAGGCGCGCCGCGGATAGATGTGATGGTCGGAATGCCGGCCGATGCTGTAGAGCACGGCATTGGTGCCGACATGATAGACGTCCCAGGACAAACGCGCGTCGAGCGGCTCGCCCTCCACGCGCAACACGCCATAGTGCTGGACGTAATCGGTGGCGGCGAGGAAGAAACGGCCCAGCGCCGCGCCCAATGCGAAGACCGCGACGCCTTTCCATCCGGCGATCAGGAAGAAACAGCCGGCCACGACCGCGAGGATCAGCCATCCGGTCAGGAAGCGATTCTCCAGGCTCCACAGCGACACGCCGCGACGCCGCAGTCGCTCATGCTCGAAACGCGCGCCGGCGACGATATTGCCGATATAGACGCTGGGGTAGAACCGATAAAGCGACATGCCGCGCGCCGGCGTGCCGGGATCGCTCGGCAGGCCCAGATAGCGGTGATGGATCGCCGGATGGTGGATCGAGAACCAAGGATCGCCGCCGAGCGCGCTGATCCAGCGCGACAGCGCGAGATCGCGGGGCGAATCGGTGCGGTGCAGAAGTTCATGCGCCGCATTGAGGCCGAGCGCCCAGTTGAACCCCTGAACCAGCACCGCGATGCCGAGATTGATCCCCGTCGTCGTCTGGCGCGCCGCGTCCAGATCGATTCCGAGCGGCCTGAGGGCGGCGGAGAGGCCGAGCGGATCGCCGCTCGCGAAAAGATAGGCGAACAGAATCGCATTCAGTGCGAGCAGCGGCCCGTTCAGCATCAGCATCGCATTCTGCAAGGCAGTCGGCGGCGCGGCATTATTGGTCCGGTCTTCGCCGCCCCATTCGTCGGCGACCAGCGCCAGCAGCAGCAGCGCCAGATAGGGCGCCCAGATCCAGGCGCCGCCTTTCATCAGGCCGACGCCCGAGGCGACGAAGAGAAAGTTCTGTGAGGTAAAACGCAATTGCGCCCAGTCCGACAGCAGCAGCTTGTCGCGCTCTTTGAAAATCTGTTCCGTCATTGATCCGCAATCGTCTCGCACGCGTCCTGGACCGGACTTCAGCACAGCAATTTAATTGTTTTTTTACAATGCCGAAAGCTAGCTATGGAACAATTGCGTTCTTTATTGTCGCAACGAATCGCCATCGCCCGGCGGGCGCAGTCCTCGCAACGGAGTGTTTCTCCATGGGCGTCATGAGCAGCGCGATGCGATCCGGTTGCCTGCTGGGAGCGATCGGCTTCGCCGGCGGATTTTTCGGGCCGCTCGTCTTCACGCCTGAAGCCAACCAAGGCCCCTTGCTCGGGATTTTCATCACCGGCCCGCTGGGTTTTATCGCTGGCGCGATTGGCGGCGCGCTTGTGGCGGCCTATCGAACCTATCGCCGCTGAAGCGCCCCGCCCTCGCCTGCGTTATTTGGACAGGCTGGCCTTGATTTCGGCGGCCATCGCCTTGGCCTTCGCCGGGTCGGGTTCGGCCAGGGCCTTTTTCGCCATTGCCGCGGCGGCTTCGAGCGGCTTGCGCGCCTCCGCCGGGGAATCGGGAATAGCGCCGGCGCCGAGATCCTTGCAGGGATTGCCCGGACCGGCGTTGAAATCGGCGCCAGAGGGCCCCTCCAGGCAATTGATGACGTGCTGCAAATGGGTCTGGACCATTTTCGGAGCATCGGCGGTCGCCGCGAGGCCGGCATGAGTCGCGGCCACGCCAGCCTCCTGAACGGCGTCGGCGCGGGCCGGCGCCGCGAAACAAGCCGCAAAAGACATGGCGCAGGCGGCCGATGCGGCCATGAACAGCGGATTTCTCATCTTGCCCTCCCCTTCAACCCTGTTCGACCGCCCTTCCTCCGCGCGGCCTGCGCGAGCAATCGACAGAAAGAGGAAATGTTCCGTCCCTGGAGAAATTCGACGCCCGACGAGGGGCGCGTGGCGCCGGCGCGGCGAAGGGTTCTGGAATTCGCGAAAATGTGAATCGGCGCGTCCGGCCGGTGTCAGCAAAAACGGCGGCCTCGCGGCCGCCGTTCGATTCTCGCCAGATCGGCGCTGTTATTCCGACGAACCCGCCGGTTCGGGCGCTGCCTTGGGCTTGCGGCTGCGGGCGCGAACCTCCGGCTCTGCGCGCACCTTCTTGCGCGTGGCCTCGACGATCTCCTTGTCGGGACGCGGCAGCACCGGTCCGTCGGGGAAGACGAAAGCCAGTTTCGATTCCGCGCCCTCGCCCGCCGTCACGACCCGCACGGTGCCGCCATTCTTCAGGCGGCCGAACAGAACCTCGTCGGCGAGCGGCGTCTTGATGTGGGTCTGGATGACCCGCGCCATCGGGCGCGCGCCCATGGACTGATCGTAGCCGCGCTCGATGAGCCACGCCCGCGCCTCGTCGGACAGTTCGATCGACACATTGCGGTCGGCGAGCTGCGCCTCCAACTGCATGACGAATTTGTCGACGACCTTGGCGATGACCTCGGTCGGCAGATGGGCGAAGGGCACGATGGCGTCGAGCCGGTTGCGGAATTCCGGCGCGAACATGCGGTTGATCGCCTCCACATCGTCGCCGGTGCGCCTGTTCTGGGTGAAGCCGAACGCCGCCTTGGCCAGATCGGCCGCGCCGGCATTGGTGGTCATGACCAGAATGACGTTGCGGAAGCTGATCTGCTTGCCGTTATGGTCGGTCAGCTTGCCGTGATCCATCACCTGCAACAGGATGTTGTAGAGATCCGGATGCGCCTTCTCGATTTCGTCGAGCAGCAGCACGCAATGCGGATGCTGGTCGACGGCGTCGGTCAGCAGGCCGCCCTGCTCGAAGCCGACATAGCCGGGAGGCGCGCCGATCAGCCGGCTGACGGTATGGCGCTCCATATATTCCGACATGTCGAAGCGCACCATTTCGACGCCGAGCGCCTTGGCGAGTTGGTTGGCGACTTCCGTCTTGCCGACGCCGGTCGGGCCGGAGAACAGATAGCAGCCGATCGGCTTTTCCGCGTCGCGCAGGCCGGCGCGCGCCAGCTTGATCGAGGCGGTGAGCGCCGAAATCGCCGCGTCCTGGCCATAGACCACGCGCTTGAGCGTCGTCTCCAGATTTTGCAGCACTTCGGCGTCGTCCTTCGACACGGTCTTGGGCGGGATGCGCGCCATGGTCGCGATGGTGGCCTCGATCTCCTTCACGCCGATGGTCCGCTTGCGCTTGGATTCGGGCGTGAGCATCTGCGAGGCGCCGGTCTCGTCGATCACGTCGATCGCCTTGTCCGGCAGCTTGCGGTCATGGATGTAGCGCGCCGACAGCTCCACCGCCGCCTTGATGGCGTCATTGGTGTAGCGCAGCTTGTGGAACTCCTCGAAATAGGGCTTGAGGCCCTTGAGGATTTCGATCGTATCCGGCACCGACGGCTCGTTGACGTCGATCTTCTGGAACCGGCGAACGAGAGCGCGATCCTTCTCGAAATATTGCCGGAATTCCTTGTAGGTGGTCGAGCCGATGCAGCGCAGACCGCCCTGGGCGAGCGCGGGCTTCAGCAGGTTGGACGCGTCCATCGAGCCGCCCGAAGTGGCGCCGGCGCCGATCACCGTATGGATCTCGTCGATGAACAGAATCGCCTTCTTGTGTTGTTCGATTTCCTTCATCACCTGCTTCAGGCGTTCTTCGAAATCGCCGCGATAGCGGGTGCCGGCGAGCAGCGCGCCCATGTCGAGCGCATAGACGGTCGCGCCCTTGAGCACTTCCGGCGTCTCGCCCCGCACGATCTTGCGCGCGAGCCCTTCGGCAATGGCCGTCTTGCCGACGCCGGGATCGCCGACGAGCAGCGGATTGTTCTTGTGGCGACGGCACAGGACCTGGATCGTGCGCAGCACCTCGGCTTCGCGGCCGATCAGCGGATCGATCCGGCCGTCCTTCGCCTTGTTGTTGAGATTGACGCAATAAGCCTCGAGGGCCGTTTCCTTTTTCTTCGGATCCTGGTCCTTGCTGTCGCGTCCCGCCTCGCCACGCTCGGCCTCTTCCTCGGCGCCGCGCGGCGCCTTGGCGCTGTCGGAATGGCCCGGCCGCTTGGCGATGCCGTGGCTGATGTAATTGACCGCGTCATAGCGCGTCATCTCCTGCTCCTGCAGGAAATAGGCGGCGTGGCTTTCGCGCTCGGCGAAGATCGCCACCAACACATTGGCGCCGGTGACTTCCTCGCGGCCGGACGACTGCACATGGATCACGGCGCGCTGGATGACGCGCTGGAAGCCGGAGGTCGGCTTTGGGTCCTCTTGCAGTTCCGTGGTGAGATTGTCGAGCTCGTTGTCGATATAGCCGGTCAGGTTCTTGCGCAGAACGTCGAGATCGACCGAGCAGGCGCGCATGACGGCGGCGGCTTCCGCGTCGTCCAGCAGGCTCAACAACAGATGTTCGAGCGTCGCATATTCGTGCCGGCGCTCGGAGGCGGCGGCGAGAGCGCGGTGCAGGGTCTGTTCGAGGTTGCGAGAGAATGACGGCATAAGTTCAACCTCACTTCTTTTCCATGACGCATTGCAGCGGGTGCTGATGCTTTCTGGCGTGATCCATCACCTGGGTCACCTTGGTGTCGGCGACTTCATACGTATAGACGCCACATTCTCCGACGCCGTTATTATGGACCTGCCACATGATCCGGTTGGCGTCGTCGAAATTCTTGTGAAAGAAAGTGCACAACACGCCAATCACGAAGTCCATCGGCGTGTAATCGTCGTTCAGCAGAAGAACCCGGTACATCGACGGGCGCTGGGTCTGCGCCTTGGTCCGGGTGATGACGGCCGTGCCGGCGCCCTGGCCCGGCCCCCCGCCCTCGCCGCCCGATTTACGACCGCCCTTGCCGGCCATTTCCGGGGCGAAATTCCAAGTGGCGATCGGAGTGGCGGTCAGCGCGCGCGTCGTCGCTTTGTCACACGCTTGGTCTAAGCGGCTTGCATCGATCCATTTGGGGTTGCTCTCTCGCGTGGACAAGTCCGTCCTCTCCTCAAAGATCCGATGAATTCCCAGTTCCGACCAGCGACGACTCCCATTCGACACGAAAATTTCGTCTTCATTGCGAGCGCCCGTCGCGAAGGTGAGCGCCGGTTACATCATGCAATTTATGCGCCGCCTCCCCACTCCGCCAGACCGGCCTCAAAAATTTTAACAGAATCGAAAGTCTGCGCGCCAATTCTTGCCTGAGCCCTAATAGCGCGCTTCGCCGAAAATTAATTTCCAAAGACTCGTCGATCCTGCCGCGCGCCGGTCTCCCGACAGGCGCCTTGCCGCTCAAAATTTCGGCTTGTTGGCCGAGCGGCGCCGCGCCTGACTAATTTACGCGCGGCGCCCCGCGAAGGTTCGCCGAAAAAAAAGAAAAGCCCGGCGACCAGGCCGGGCTTTCTCATTTCGACGCTACAAACTAACGCTACGCAACTATAACTGACGCCTGTCCGGACCAAGACGCGCGGCCCGGATATTACGACGCAAACACGACGGACCTGCGCCCGCCAAGGCGCCGCGCCCAAAACGCGGCCCGGCGCCTCGAACCGCAATATCAGTTGGCCGAAGCCTTCACCTTGGCGATCGCGCCTTCAACCGGCTTGAACGCTTCCTTGGCGACATTGGCATACAGCTCGCCCAGCTTGGAGACTTCGGCGACGAAGCCTTCATAGGTGGACTTGGCGAAGTCCTGCTGCAGAGCGATGGCCTGCTCGAATTTGGTCACGCCCAGGAGCTTCTCGACGAAAGCCGAACCGCTTTCCAGCGAGCGCTTGGAATAGTCGGTGGTCTCGGCGGCGATCGCCTGAAGCTGCTTGGAGACTTCGGTCGCGGAAGCCTGGAGGGCCTCGAACTGTTCCTTGCCAAAGCTCTGGTATTGCTCGAAATTGATAGCCATATCGACACCTGTTGTAGGGCCGCGTGGCGGCCGGAACTTTGAGCCTGCGAACTCCCCGCGGCTCATGGGACGGGAATTTATATGCACCGCACAAAAAGTCAACCCTTATTGTGCAGTGCAGCATAAATTTCACATTGGCCCGGCCCGCGGCTTTAACGCCCGGGTAACCGCGTTCCGTTAGCTTTTAATCACGTTGACGTCACGACGCCTCGGTTTCGCGTCCGCAAGACGAACCTATGGAATATCGGGACAATCATGTTCAAGCGTAACGTTCGCAGCCGCCTCGCCGCCAACGTGGCCCTTTCCGGCCTGATTATCGCTTTGGTCGGCGCCGGCCTGGCGGCGCCGGCGGAAGCCCGTCATCATCATCGCCATGCCCATCACGCGCAAGCCGCGCGCCATCACGGCCATGGCGGCGTTCACGCCCGCGTCGCGGCGCGCCATCATCGCGAAGGCGCGATTCCCGGCACGGCCACCGCCGCCATCGTGGTCGACGGTTCGACCGGACGGATGATCTGGGGCTTCAACGAGAACGCGCCGCGCCATCCCGCTTCCGTTACCAAGGTGATGACGCTCTATCTGCTGTTCGAGCAGCTCGAAAAGGGCCGCCTCAGCCTCGACGACGAGATTCCGGTTTCGGGCCACGCCGCCGCCCAGGCGCCGTCCAAGCTGGGCCTGCGCCCCGGCCAGACGATTCGCGTCGAGGACGCCATCAAGGCCATCGTCACCAAATCGGCCAACGACATCGCGGTCGCGGTCGCCGAAGCCGTCGGCGGCAGCGAGAGCGACTTCGCCGAACTGATGACCCGCAAGGCCTATTCGCTGGGCATGAACCATACATTCTACCGCAACGCCTCGGGCCTGCCGAACCCCGAGCAGATCACCACGGCGGCGGATCTCGCGGTGCTCGGCCGCAGCATCCAGGAGCGCTTCCCGCGCTATTACCGTTATTTCTCGATGCACCAGTTCACCTTCCGCGGCCAGCGCATCGCGAATCACAATCATCTGATGGAGCGCGTCGAGGGTATGGACGGCATCAAGACCGGCTATACCGCGGCCTCCGGCTTCAACCTGCTCAGCTCGGTCAAGCGCGACGGCCATTACATCGTCTCGGTGGTGATGGGCGGCAAATCGGCGCGCTCGCGCGACAATTACATGGAAGCCCTGATCGAGCGGCATCTCGATGAGGGCGGCGCGGGTCGTGGCGCGAGCCGCGTGGCGGAGCAGGACGACAGCACGCGCGAGGAGCCGGCCCGCGTCGCCGCGCCGGCCTTCCCGATTCCCCTCCCGCTCGGCCAGAGCCCGGCCAAAGCCGAAGCCGAGCGCAAGCCGGTCGTCGCCGCCGCGCCGGAATCGGCGGATCGCCTGTCGGTCGCCGCCGTGACCCCCGATCCGCGCCCGCGTCCGGCCTATGTCTCAGCCGCGCCCCAGCCGGCGCGCGATACGGACGAAAGCCGCCTGCCGACCGCCTCGATCAACCGCCGCGCGGCGGGAGATGGATCGACCAATGCGCAGGCGCAGGAGACCAGCGGCTCGGCGACCCCGGCCGGACGGTGGATTTCCGGCCCGACCGGCCGCGAGGCCCTGCGCGCCGCCGTGCGTTTCCAGCCCAGCGGCAAGAGCGAAGCCAAGCTCGATAATCGCATCGAGATCACGCCCCCGGCCCGGCCCGACGCCAAGGAACTGGCCAAGGAACAACTCCGCGAACAGCCCAAGGCGCAGGCGAAAACGCTCGCCAAGGCTGAGGAAGACGTAGCCAAGCAGGCCCTGCCGACCAAGCCGCCGGCGCCCGGCTGGATGATCCAGATCGGCGCGACCGACGACGCCGACAAGGCTACGGCGCTGCTCACCAAGGCCAAGGCCCAGCGCGCCTCGCTGCTGGCCTCCGCCAAGCCCTATACCGAAATGGTGCGCAAGGGCGGCGGCACGATCTATCGCGCGCGTTTCGCGGGTCTGGAGGAATCCAAGGCCGAGGCCGCGTGCAAGGCCCTGAAGACCTCCGGTTTCAGCTGTTTCACCACCAAGAATTGACAAGAATTGAACGGCTCGCGCCGTTCCGGTCCGTTTGTCGCGAGTTCGGGAAGTTGGGGAGCGTATCAGCCTTGACGACGCAGCAGTCTGTCCTTGGCCTGGTTGAGCCGGGCCGCATCATCCGTCGTCCCCCCGTGGTCGGGATGGCGTTCCTTCATGAGGCGCCGGTGCGCCCGAATGATCTCCTCGGACGACGCGCCCGCTCGAAGACCCAGCGCCTGATAAGCTTCCTCCTCGGTCATTTCGCCGCTTCGGCCCCGCCCCGCGCGGTTCCCCCCCGCGTCCGCGTCACCCTCGTCTGCCGCGCCCCCTCCGGGAAAGCGGCGGTCGAGATAATTGTCCAGAAGCAGAACTGAATCGGGATCGCGCGCCGCGCATTCCGCGCGCAGGCGCAACAAAGCCTCACGCGGCAGGGCGCTCAGCCTCGCCCCCTCGAAAATCCCCGCCAATACGGTTCCATCGACATCGCCGCTGGCAAGGTCGAGGGTCATGTCCAGAAAAGCCGTGCGAATCCGCGATCTGTTCCTGGCCTGGCGCCGGTTGGCGGCCTGCTGCGCGAATTTCGCCCAGGGAATTTTCCAGGACAGCCGCTCGCCGGTGAACAGATAAAGCGACAAGCCGCCGAAGCCCAAGGCCAGCGGCAGCCGGCCCCGCATCAGGACCAGGATCGCCATCGCCGCTGCGAGCGCGCCGCCGCCCATACGCAGGTTTTCGGCGACCTTGGCCGGCGAGGCGCGGCCGAGCTGGCGCAGAAGATGGACGCCGAGAATCAGCGCCAGAAGTCCAAACACGAGAAAAAGCAAGGATGTCTCCGGATCAGCGCATTTGGGAGAGCAATTGGCGCGCCTCGGCGTCGCCCTGCCGCGCGCGGTCGCGCAAAGCCGTAAAGCCCCCGGCGGCGTAAGCGGCGGCGGCTTTCAGCAGATTGGCGAGGCGGCCCGGCGCGGCGGAATCGAACACGGCATAGGCGCCTCCGGTCAGGCGGGCGATATCCTTGAAACACGCCGCCGCCTGCCTGTCGCCGCCCTCATGGAACAGAAAGCCCTTGACGCCGAGCAGGCCCAGCTCCCCCGCGAGGCGGCCGAGCGCGTCCGCCTTTTCCTCCATGCTGTCGCCGACATAGACGAAGGCCGCGACGCGGCCCTCCGCCTGTTCGGCGCGGATATGGCGCAGCACGCGGCCGATCTGGGTCGCGCCGCTCATGACCGAGATTTTCGCCATGGCCTTCGCCAGTCCGGCGCCGTCGCGCATGAAGGCCGAGGCGCGGCATTCGTCGAAGCCGCGAAAATAGACGAGCTGGATGTCGAGCCCGCCGCAAGCGGAAGCCGCAGCGAACATCTGGCCCTGCACCTGCTGGGCGACGTCCCAGGTCGGCTGCCGGCTCATGGTGGCGTCGAGCGCGAAAACGAGCCGGCCGCGCCCCGGCGACGAGCTTTGGACCGCATGGTCGGCGGCTTGCGCGGGCGTCTTGCGCAAGTTGGCGGCAAAAGCCTCCACCTCCGCCCTTTTCGCCGATGCGAGCGGATTTTTATCGCCTTCGCCCACAGATCCCTCCGCTGTCTCCGATTAAGATGGCGCAGACGCGGCGAAACGCAAGGCGCGGCTTTGCGCAACCGGCGCGCCGCGCTAGATTTCAATCATGACCCTCCACCTCCTGAAGCTCTGCGTCGGCGTCGACACGATTTCCGAATTGCGCGCCTTCACCCGGATGCGCCGCGCCCATGCGCCGGAAGTCCACGCCCATGTCACCCGCATGATCCCCAAGCGCGCCGACGAATTGCTCGACGGCGGCTCGCTTTATTGGGTCATCAAGGGCCAGACCTGCGCGCGGCAGAAGCTGGTCGGGATCGAGCCTTTCGTCGATTCCGCCGGCATCAAGCGCTGCGCCCTGCAGCTCGACGACGAGGTGATCGCCGTGCGCCCGCAGCCGCACCGCGCCTTTCAAGGCTGGCGCTATCTGGAGCCGAAGGAGGCCCCGCCCGATCTCGACGTCTCTGGCGCGGGCCTCGCCGACATGCCGGAAGCGCTGCGGCGGGAATTGTCGGATCTGGGCCTGATCTGAGACCGGTTCTCATTGTTGAGAACCGGTTAGGAGCGAATGCGACGCCGAGCTGACGCGAGGGACCGCGATGCTCGCGACAAGTCGCGAGCATCGCAACTTAATACAAAGCCGCTCAGGCGGGGGAATCGGCGCCGGCGGCCTTCATGGTGTCGGCGATCGCGCCATAGGCGGCCAGCCAGGCGTCACGGGTGGCGTCGTTGAAGGACTCGCCGAGCCCCTGCTGCAAGGTCCAGATCAGCGCCTCGCCGACCGGCGCATAATGCTCGTCGCGCACGCCATAGCCGGCGTGGCGGCGCGCCAGCGCCTCGAGCGCCGGCTGAAGCTGGTCGAATTTCTCCAGACTGCCCACCGCGATCGCCAAAGTCGCCATCAGCTTGCGGCCCTGGTCGCGCATGTCGCCCTTGAACAGCGGACGAACCTGCGGCGCGATCTCGAACAGCCGGCCGTAGAACAATTCGGCGGCCTGATCGGAAATCGGGCCGACCTTGGCGAAACTGTCCTGAATCAGTTTGACTTCCTCGGACGTCATGCGCCGCTCCTTTGGGACATGAAAGCGCGCGCCGGAGTCCCGGCCCGCTTGGCCGCCGAGGCAAGGCGCGCGCCAATGTATTTTTCTATTTAAAATCAAAATATTACGGAATATCCTTCACCGCGCAGGGCGCGCCGGTGAGAACATTTTGCCCAGAACGACCGCTTTTTGAGCGCCGCCCTCGGCGGCTCAGGCGCCGTTCTGGCGCTCGGTCTTGTTGAGTTGGCGGTAGTCGATCTGGGGCGGACCGTCGTCATCCTGCACCAGAATATCCGAGAAGACTTCGCCGAAACGGATGTCGCGCCAGGAATAGCCCTTGCGCACATTGAGATTCTGCCCCGACACATCATCGAGGCCGATGAAAATGACGACGAAATAGGCGTCCATCGCCTCCAATTGTTCGGGCCCGAGCCCGTGGAGCGGGCTTTCCTCGTCGATCGGGTGAAACAGGGTCCAGGAAAAGGCGAAGATCGGATTGCGCGCTTGCTGCAGGCGCAATTGCTTGAACCGGCGAAAGCCGATCTCTTCCACCGTATCGACATTATAGATGAACCACATTTCGGCGTGAGCTTCGTTGACCGAACTGCGCCGGGCGTTGACGAAACGCGCCATCAGCATGGTTTCGGCATTGTGCCGCGCCATGGTCATGACATTGGCGAAAATCACCCGCGCGCGCGGCCGTGAAAACCGCGCGAAGATCAGGCCGGTGAAAACCGCCAGCGTCGACATGCCGAGGAAGATTTCCGTCGTCGCGACGCTGTGGCCGTAAAGATTGCGCGGGTGCATGTCGCCATAGCCGACGGTGGCGAGCGTCTCGATTGAGAAGAAGAACAGGTCCACGATCGAGCCCGGCCGCGCATTGGCGATGCAATCGCCGCCAAGCCAGAACAGAAAGGCGAAAATCGTGTTGGTGATGAGGAAATAAAGCGCGAAGGCGCCGAAAAACATCGGCCACGACACGCCCATGCTGATGTGGAAGGCGTCGTTCCAGAAGGATTGATCGAGACCGCGCGTCAGGAACTCGCGATCCCCGATGCGCACCAGTTGCGTGCGGTCTTTCCGGCGGCGACGGTGGATCATGGGGACGCGCTCAAACACTTTCCCATCGGTCGATCACCCAGGTCTCCGCCTTGGCCCCCTCACGCCACTGCGCGAAAGCCGGCAGCGCCAGAATGGCGTCGCAATAGCCGCGGGCGGCGGGCGCCAATTCCAGCGCATAGGTGTCGAGCCGGCTGACCACCGGCGCGAAAAAGGCGTCGGCGGCGGAAAAGGCGCCGAACAGGAACGGTCCGCCGTTCCGCGCCGGCGTCTCGGCGAAAATGGCCTCGATGCGCGCGAGATCGGCGCGGGCGGCCTCTTCCAGCGGCAGCGGGCTGGCGCGGCGCGCGCGGCGGAAATTGGTCGGGCAGACCTGCCGCAGGCCCTGGAAGCCGGCGTGCATTTCGGCGCAGAGCGAACGCGCCTGCGCCCGGGCTGGAGCCGCCTTGGGCCAGACGCCAAGGTCGGGAAATTTTTCGGCCAGATATTCAACGATCGCCAGCGAATCCCACACCGCGAATTCGTCATCCCGCAGCACCGGAACCTTCCCCGTCGGCGCCTCGCGCAGCATTCTGTCGCGCGAGCCTTCGACATAGAGCGGCGTCACCACTTCCGCGAAGGGAATGTCGAGGACGCGCATCAGCAGCCAGGGCCGCAGCGACCAGGACGAATAGGCCTTGTTGCCGATGTACAGAGTAAGCGACATCGATAGCTCCTGATCAGGCCTGTTTCGGCGCGGGCGGCTGCGGCGCGACATGGGGCGCTTCATGGGGAGCGCCCGCCTTTTTCCAGGCGCCGAAACCGCCCTCGATATGGGCGACTGGCTTCAGCCCCATGCGCTGGGCGAGAAGGGTCGAAAGCGCCGAGCGCAAGCCGCCGGCGCAGAAGAACACGAAGGTCTTGTCCTGCTGGAATTGCGGCTTGGCATAGGGGCTCGCGGGGTCGATCCAGAATTCCAGCATCCCGCGCGGGCAATGAAAGGCGCCGGCGATGCGGCCTTCGCGCTCCAACTCGCGCGGATCGCGAAGATCGACGAACAGGACATCCTCGCGGCCGAGCAGGCTTTGCGCTTCGGCCACGCTCAACGTGGTGATCGCGGCATTGGCTTCGGCCAGCATCTGCTGGATTCCATAGGTTATTTCGGACGGCATGGCGGATTTCCTCTTGGATTCCTTTGGCCGGATTGGAGCCGAGGGAGACCTCGGCGTCAACTCGGCCGTCTTGACCGCAGGCCGCGTTTTGCCGACAAGCGGGCATGCTCGACGACGATCCGCTCGCCCAAACGATTCTCGCGCTTTGCGCCGCCGCCGGTCCCGGCAAGACCATCGACCCCACCGAGGCGGCGAAAAGCTTCGCCCGCAGCCGCGAGGAGGACGACCTCGCCTGGCGCAGCCATCTGACCCAGGTGCGCTCCCGCGCCGTGGGCCTCGCCCGCGCCGGCCGGCTGGTGATCTATCGCAAGGGCAAGCCGGCCGATCCCGATGATTTTCGGGGCGTCTACCGCATCGGCCTGCCGCGCGGCGAATGACGCTACGGGCGCATGAAGGAAAGCCGGCATGTTTTTCACCGCCTCCAAAATTTTCTGGCTGATCGCTTCGCCCCTGCATCTTCTGCTGATCGTCTTGCTCATCGGCCTGCTGGCCGCGCCGCGCTGGCGCCGTGGCCGAACCCTCGCGCTCGCCGCCGCCGTCATCCTGGCGATCATCGCCTTCTCGCCGCTCAGCGCGCTGATGCTCCGCCCGCTAGAAGACCGCTTTCCGGCCCGCTCGCAAATCATGCCGCCGCCCAAGGGAATCATCGTGCTTGGCGGCGCGCTGGACGAACGCATCGCCGCCGCGCGCGACCAGGGCGCGCTGAATGAGGCGGCCGAGCGGATGACGGCGGGCGCCGCGCTGGCGCGGCTCTATCCCGAGGCGCTGCTGGTGTTTTCCGGCGGCTCAGCCGCCTTGATCGACGATTCGGCCAAGGAGGCCGACGACGCCCGACGAATCTGGCGCGAACTCGGCGTGCCGGAAAAGCAGATGCT
This sequence comes from Rhodoblastus sp., assembly GCF_041915505.1. Lineage (GTDB taxonomy): Bacteria > Pseudomonadota > Alphaproteobacteria > Rhizobiales > Beijerinckiaceae > Rhodoblastus. The sequence continues at coordinate 24,649 of NZ_JAYSBG010000006.1, forward strand.
GTTCGAGAGCCGCTCACGAAACACGTTCGAGAACGCTGTTTTCACGAAAAAAATGATCAATCCGCAGAAGGGTGAGACCTGGCTGCTGGTGACGTCCGCCTTCCACATGCCGCGCGCCATGGGCATTTTCCGCGCGCTCGACATGAACCCCGTCGCCTTCCCGGTCGACTACCGGACCTATGGCAATAGCGACGATTTCCGCCCGCCCTCAGACGGCACGCTGGCTTTGCGTCATTTCGAGGTCGCGGCGCGGGAATGGATCGGGCTGGTCGCCTATCGGCTCACGGGCAAGACCAATGCGCTCCTGCCAAGTCCTTGAACGATTCCGCCCTGAGCGATCCGACGATCAGTTAGCGGCGAGGCCATTGCCCTTCAGCCAGGTCTTCCAGTCCTTCTCGTCGCCATAAAAGGCGTTGCGGTCGACCTTGGTCGGAATGCCATGGACCAGAGCGTCGGACTGATATTGCCAGAAATGCCAGGCGCGATCGCCATATTTCACCGAGGGGCGATGCTTGGTCGAGCGGATCCAGATCGGATATTCCGTCAGCGCGCCGTCGATGATCGCGCCATAGAAATCGACCGTGGTGTAGATGATCGGCTTCTTGCCGTAATAGCGCTCCATCTCGACCAGCATGGCCTTGATCTCGCGCAGGGTCGGATCGCGCTCCAGCCGCCTCGGGCAAGTTGGCGAATCGGGCGTCGCCTCGACGTCGAGCACTGGCGGCAGGGCGTCGGGCTCCGGCGGTACGTTCTTCTCGAACCAGGCCATGTTCTCGTTCCAGGGCCGGCACCAATAGACGAAATGATAGGCGCCGCGCGGCAGGCCTGCGGCTCTCGCGCCCTGCCAGTTCTGGACGAATTTCGGATCGATGCGGTCGCCGCCCTCGGTCGCCTTGATATAGGCGAATTGGACGCCGCCCTGCTGCACCGCCAGCCAATCGACATTGCCCTGATATTTGGACACGTCGACGCCATGAATCTGGAAGGCCCGGGCGAGCTGCGTCGCTTCGGTTTCCTTGTAGCCCCCCGGACGGGCGCCGACGAGCGGCTTTTCGGGAAGCGCGGAGGGGCCAGCCCCGCAGGCGGAGAGCGCCAGGAGGAGGCCGGGGAGCGCGAGACGCGCCATGATTTTCGAGTAAAAATCATACATGCGGGCAAATTACCTCTGACTGGGTAATGAGTCCTTAATCTGCGTCACGCCTTTTCACCGCCAGAATTGAACCGCAATTTACGGCTTTGGCAAGGCCAGCGGAAGTCCGAGCGGCGTAATCCCAAGGAATTCGTGCTTTTTCGGCGAATCGAGCGGCTTGCGTCCGGCGCCGGACAGGGCTTTAACGGCTCGCGCCGCGATTCTTCAGTCCGCGACGCGGTCGAGGCGATTTTGCAATGAAGGCGAATAAAAGTTTAATGATCGCGCTGGCGCTGCTCGGCGCGGTCGCCGCGCCGGCGCGCGCCAGGGAATGCGGACCCGATGCTTTGGGCGTTTCGAGAACCGTCGCCATCGGGGCGCCGGCCCATGTCGGGCTGAAAACCTATCCGCAGACGCTCGACCTCAAGGATCATGAAGTCGTCCTGACCTTCGACGACGGCCCTGCGCCGACCACCAGGCGCGTGCTCGACGCGCTGGAGGCGCAATGCGCGAAGGCGACCTTCTTCCTGATCGGCCGCAACGCCGCCGCCATGCCGGATATCGTACGCCGGGAGATCGCCGACGGCGACACGGTCGGTCATCATTCCAACAGCCATCCGATGCTGCGCAGCCTGCCGTTCGACAAGGCGATGGCGGATATAGACGCGGGCGTGGCGGCGGTGGACAAGGCCGCTGGCGGCAAGGATTCGAAATTCTTCCGCTTCCCCGGCTTCGGCGATTCCCCGGCCCTGCTGGCCGCGCTCGACGGCAAGGCCATGCCGATGTTCGGCGCCGATCTGTGGGCCTCGGACTGGAACGTGATGACGCCGCAGGAGGAGTTGGACCTGGTGATGGGCCGGCTGCGCCGCTCGGGAAGCGGAATCATCCTGCTGCACGACATCAAGAAACAGACGGCGGATATGGTTCCCGCCCTGCTGGCGGCGCTGAAAGCGGAGGGATTCCACCTCGTCCATCTCGTTCCAGGCGATTCTCCGCCCGCGCTGAAACAGGCCCCGGCCGGCTGGACCTCCGAAACCGAGGCGACCTTGCGAAAAATGGGCGTGAGCGGCCCGCGCCGGCGCAATGCGGCCGAGCCGATGGGCGAATCGCCGAAAGCAGACGCCCCGAACCCGGAACAGCCTGCGCCCGCGCCGCCAAAACTCTGATTTGCAGGGAAAGACCAGGCTTCTGAGAAGCTTGGTGCGGCCAAGAGGACTCGAACCTCCACCCCTGTTACAGGACTAGCACCTCAAGCTAGCGCGTCTACCAGTTCCGCCATGGCCGCGAATAAATTGTCCGGGAAACGCCGAACAATCGGTAGGCGCGTCGTCTAACAAATCGATCCTACGCTTGCAAGCCATGCACCCGCTTTTTTCTCGACGGCGGGGCGCGGAACGACGATAAGGGGGCTAGTTCCCTTCTCCCCTTGCGGGAGAAGGTGGCTCGCGCCGCAGGCGCGAGACGGATGAGGGGTTACGCCGTTGGCCCCCTCATCCGGCGCTTCGCGCCACCTTCTCCCGCAAGGGGAGAAGGATTCCACCCTGCATCATCGTTGCGTTTTGTCTTGACCGAAACCTGCACGACTCCCGCCTCTTCGCTCCTGCCCGCCGCTGGCGCGCCGCCGGTCGAATGGCGCGTTTCCGACGGCCTGACCGACTACGCCTTCGCCGTCGCTGAAATGGAGGCGCGCGCCAGCGCCATTGCCGAAGGGACCGCCCCTGAGCTGGTCTGGCTGCTGGAGCACCCGCCACTCTATACGTCCGGCACGTCCGCGCGCCCGCAGGACTTGCTCGACGCGCGTTTTCCGGTCCACGCGACCGGGCGCGGCGGCCAGTTCACCTATCACGGCCCCGGCCAGCGCGTCGCTTATGTGATGCTCGACCTCAACCGCCGCTCGCGCGACGTGCGCGCCTATGTCTGCGCGCTGGAAAAATGGATCATCGCCGCGCTGGCGCGTTTCAATGTGAAAGGCGAGATCCGCGACGGCCGCGTCGGCGTCTGGGTGCGGCGCCCGGACAAGCCGGCCGGGACGAATGGCGAAATTGCCGAAGACAAGATCGCCGCCATCGGCGTGCGCATGCGGCGCTGGGTGTCGTTCCACGGCATAGCGCTCAATGTCGAGCCGGACCTGACGCATTTCGCGGGAATTGTTCCCTGCGGGATAGCGGAAAGCCATTTGGGCGTGACGAGCCTGGTCGATCTCGGCCTGCCGGTGACGCTGCCTGACGTGGACGTGGCGCTACGCAAGAGTTTCGAAGAGGTTTTCGGGCCAACCCAAGCCGCGTCCGATTGACTATGCAACTGAACGACAAGGAAAATTTCCCGATACCAGTTTGACAAAAGGGATCGCAACGGGACAAACTTTCTCCGTGAGCTCAATCGGCGGATCGGAAAATTCTATCGTGGTCCTCAAGAAGACTGATCCCGGACTCCCCGGCGTGCGCCGCCTTGTCGCCAGGATCAAATGGAAACTCGATCGCAAGAAGCGCTGGGTCGCTAACCTTCGACGGGAAGCCGCCGTAGAACATGAAGCGACGCGAGCCCGCCTGGAGGCAGAGCTGGACTCCATCCGACGTCAGGCGAACGAGCGGATCGCGATGCTCGAAAGCGAAATCCGCAGTCATGAACGGCGGCTCCCAATCGCGACGGCCAATGTCAGCGCGGAATTCGGCCGGCACATGGAGATGATCGGGCTCCTCGAACGTGTTCTGACCGAATCGATTGCACCGATTCCGGCCGCGCCGACGGCGCCTGACTCGCCCGAAGTCTCCGTCGTCATGCCAGTCTATAATCGCGCCGGCTTCGTCGCCGAAGCGATCGACAGCGTTATTATGCAATCGCACGGCGATTGGGAGCTCCTCATCGTCGACGACGGTTCGGAGGACGATCTCGCCGTCGTCGTGACGCCTTATCTCAGAGACCCTCGGATTCGTTTCCTCCGCCGGCCACATCACGGCGCCGCGGCGGCGCGCAACGCAGCGCTCCGACAGGCGCGCGGGGCTTTCGTCGCCTATCTCGACAGCGACAATCTCTGGGCGCCGCATTTCCTCTCGCAGGCGACGGCGGCGCTACGCGGGGATCCGGACATTGATCTCGTCTATGGCGTCCTCTCGTCCGCGGCCCACAATCTCGGCGAGCGCGTCTTTCTGTTCCGGGCCTTCGACCGGCAGGCCCTGTCGGAATCAAACTATGTCGACCTCAATGTCGTCATGCACCGTGCGGGCCTTTTCCAGCGCTTCGGCGGCTTCGACGAAAGCCTCGACCGGCTCGTCGACTGGGATCTTGTTCTCCGCTACACGGAAGAGCGCCCGGCGCGCGGCATTCCCGTGCTTGCCGCCCGCTATCGCGTCATCGACAGCCGGCGCATCTCGGACACCGCGCCGTTCTGGCCGAATGCGACCGCAATCCGCGACAAACATTATCCTCCCGCCCGCCTGCGACGCCCCCTGCGCGTGCTTTATGTCGTGTGGCATTACCCGCAGCTCAGCGAAACCTACATCGAGACCGAAATTCGCCGCCTGCGCCGCTGGGGCGTTCACATCGAGGTCTGGAGGGCCGGAGAGGTCGCCTCCCCTTATCCGACCGACACGCCGATCCATTCTGGCTCGCTCGACGAAGCCGTCAGGGCGGTCCGCCCCGACCTGATCCAAGTCCATTGGCTCGGCTTCGCGCTGCAGCAAGCCGATACGCTCGCCGCGCTCGGCGTGCCCATAACCCTGCGCATGCACGGCTTCGACGTCACGCCGGATGCGTTTTTCGCCATATTGGACAAGCCCTGGATTCGCGGCGTCTACGCCTTTCCGGCGCAGATCGCATTGCTCAGCGCGCATGACGAGCGCGCCAAGGCCGTGCCCGCAGCGTTCGATTCGACGCTGTTCCGCCCGGGCCCGCACAAGGATCGACGGCTCGTCGTGCGCATCGGCTCGGCGCTCAAGAGCAAGGATATTGGCTTCTTCTTCGATCTGGCGAAGCGTCTGCCGGAATTCCGTTTCGTCTATTGCGGCGTCACCTGCAAATTGGTCGAGGCCTATGCCGAGGAAGTCCGCACGCTGCGTGAGCAGACCAACGCGCCGGTCGAGGTGCGCTTCGATGTCCCGCGCGAAGAAATCGCCGCGCTGATGGGGCGGACCGGCATCCATCTCCACACGGCATGCCCGCCCGGCGCGCCCCACGCGACGCCCCTCGGCATGCCCGTCTCGATCGCCGAGGGCATGGCCACCGGAGCCTATACATTGGCGCGCAACACCCCGGAATTCAGGGATTATCTCGACGGCGCCGGCGCCGTTTACAATGATCTCGACGAAGCGGAGCGCTTGATCCGCGCCACGCTCGACTGGAGCGACAAGGACTGGCGCGCCGCGCAAAGGCGCTCCGTCGAACGCGCCTTCGCCCAATTTGCCGACAGCATGGTCTATCGGACGATTTTCGAGGATTGGACACGGATCGCGGACGAGGCCCGCGAGTCCGTCATACCGGCCAATTGTCGATGAGACGCGTGCGCCCGATCCGCGCCGCCACCAGCAAGCGGATAGGACCGTCGGCGAGCGAGGCGGCTGGCGCGAGGCTCTCGGCTTTGCGGGCCTCGATATAATCCAGCGCGAAGCCAGCGGCGGCGATCTCGGCGCCGGCGCACGCGACGGTCTCGGCGACTGCTGCGCCGCCTTGAATCGCCTCGGCGCTTTCGCGCAGGACGCGCGACAAGGTCACGGCCCGCGCGCGTTCCTCGGCGCTCAGATAGACATTGCGCGAGGACATGGCGAGCCCATCCGTCTCGCGCAGCGTCGGGACGCCAAAGATCTGCGTCGGAATGTCGAGATCGGCGGCCATGCGGCGGATCACGGCGAGTTGCTGGAAGTCCTTCTCGCCGAAAAAGGCGAAATCCGCTTGCGCCTGATTGAGCAATTTCGTCACCACCTGGGCCACGCCGGCGAAATGATCGGGGCGGAATTTGTCCTCCAGCCCGGCCAAAGCCGGGCCGGCGGGGATGACTTTCGTCGAGAAACCTTCGGGATACATTTCGGGAGCGGTCGGCGCGAAACAGGCGTCGCAGCCGGCCTCCGCCAGTTTGGCGAGATCGGCGTCGAAGGTTCGGGGATAAGCGGAAAAATCCTCGTTCGGCGCGAATTGGGTCGGATTGACGAAAATGCTGACGATAACGCGGCGCGCCCGCGCCTGCGCCGCCTTGACCAACGAAATATGGCCGGCGTGCAGCGCGCCCATGGTCGGGACCAATGCAACCGTTTCGCCCGCGGCGCGCCATCGAGCAACCGCGCCGCGCAGAGCGGAGACTTCACGAAAGATTTGCGGCTGTCCGGTCATTCCTGCTCTCGCAAAATGTCGGCGTTCTTGATCGCGCGGAATTTCTTCCGCGCCTCGGGGACGTCCTCGCCCCCCACCCGGCGCAGGAAATCGACATAATCGCCGGAAAAGCCATGGGCGCGGGCCGCGGCGACGATCTTCGCCATATAATCCGGAGGCGCGCGGCCGAGCCTTTTGCCCTCCGTCCCGACATAGACCAGAGCGCGGACGGGCGAGGCGCCCTCGCGCAGCACCGGCTGGTCGATCTTGCGATAGCCGCCGAGCGCCACATCCTCGTAGCGGTCGAGCGCGGCGAGATCGCCGAAGCCCAACTCCCATAGCACGCCGCAGGCCGTGGCCGCCGGATCGCGCACGACCGTGGCGAAGCCATCGGCCATCAGCGCGAAACGATGGCGTGGCAGGTAAGCGCGGCCAGCGAGCCGCGCGCCCGGACAACGCCGGGTCATGGCGTCAGCGTCCATATTGGAGCCATAGGCGAAAGTCAGGGGCATCGGACTTGATATTTACAAATTCGAATGTGAGAATTCATATATGCGGCCTAAACGACGACAAGCTGATCCTTAACCGAAGGCCGCCAGGGAGGACAACATGAAACCTTTTGCGGGGGCGCTCGCCGCCGTGATTTCGTGCGCCGGCTTCGCGGTCGCGACCGACTGCGCGGCGGCGGCCGACGCCGCTGGTTCCTACACCCGCCCCAATGGCGATAAGGTGAAAGTCTCCGTCGACGGCGGCAAGCTATATTGCAAGATCATGGCGGGCAGCCAGCCGGGTTTCGAAATGTGCCACGGCATGAGCAAGACCGGCCCGGACATCTGGCAGGGCGCCGAAATGAAACATCCCTCGATGCCGGGTATGATGACATTCAACGGCACGGTGATGATCGCCTCTGGCGGACTGTCGATCAAGGGCTGCGCAATAGGCCAGTCCATGTGCGATTCCGAGGACTGGAAGCGCAACTGAGTTTTCGGCGGCGCGTTCCCTGGTGGAACGGCGCCGCCGGAAGTCAGGCGGCCAGGGCCTGCGCCGCGGCCTGCGGGGCGGTCCTTGGCGTGACCACGATTTGCGAGACGTACCATTCGATGAACCAGCGCAGGGCCCAGGGGATCGGCAGGACGAAGGCGAAAGCG
>NZ_JAYSBG010000007.1:0-31074 GCF_041915505.1 Rhodoblastus sp.
TCGCTCGGCTTCGTGAAGGGCATGACGGTCGATTTCGTCAGCTCGCTGGAAAAATCCGGCTTCGTGTTCGAAAATCCGAACGCCACGACGCAATGCGGCTGCGGCAAATCCTTCGCCTGATTTCCCGTAAATCCGGAGGATAAGCGCCATGGCCGTGGTCTATCTCGACAATAACGCCACCACCCGCGTCGATCCGCGCGTCGTGCAGACGATGCTGCCCTTCTTCACGGAATCCTTCGGCAACGCCTCCTCGACCCATGATTACGGCGCCGCCGTGGCCCCCGCGCTGAAAGACGCGCGCAAACAGGTCCAGGCCCTGCTCGGCGCCGAGTTCGACCATGAGGTGATCTTCACCTCGGGCGGAACGGAATCCGACACCACGGCGATTTTCTCCGCTTTGGAGACGGCGCCCGAGCGCAATGAAATCGTCACCAGCGCGGTCGAACATCCCGCCGTGCTGAATGTCTGCCAGAATCTGGAGCGCACCGGTCGCGCCAAGGTCCATTATATCGGCGTGGACGGCGCCGGCGCGCTCGATCTCGACGCCTATCGCGCGGCTTTGTCCGACAAGACTGCGCTGGTCTCGATCATGTGGGCCAATAACGAGACCGGAAAAATCTTCCCGGTCGCGGAACTGGCCACGCTCGCTAAGGCCGCCGGCGCCTTGTTCCATACCGACGCGGTGCAGGCCTTCGGCAAGATCGACATGGCGCTCAAGGACACGGCGATCGACCTGCTGTCGCTGTCGGGCCACAAGATTCACGGCCCCAAGGGCATTGGCGCGCTTTATGTGCGCAAGGGCGTCAAGCTCAGCCCGCTGTTTCGTGGCGGCAAGCAGGAGCGCGGCCGCCGCGCCGGCACAGAAAATGTGCCCGGCATTGTCGGCCTCGGCGCCGCCGCCGAATTCGCCCGCCAAAATCTCGCCGAGGATTTTGCGCGCATGAAAGCCTTGCGCGACCGGCTGGAGAGCGGGTTGCTGGCCGCCATTCCGCTGGCGCGGGTCAATGGCGCGGGCGGCGAGCGCCTGCCCAATACGCTCAACATTTCCTTCGATTACGCCGATGGCGAAGCCGTGCTGCACAAGCTCGACCGCGCCGGGGTCGCCGCTTCGTCCGGCTCCGCCTGCGCCTCGGGCTCGATGGAGCCGAGCCATGTGCTGCGCGCGCTGAACATCCCGCCGCATGCTTTGCAGGGCGCGATCCGCTTCTCGCTTTCGCGCGAAACCGCCGGCGAAGATATCGGCAAGGTTCTCGCGGTCCTGCCCGAGATCGTCGCCAATGCGCGCGAGAAATCGCCGCTCTGGGCGGAAGTCCGCCCGCCGCAAGTCGCCTGAGGCCGCAATGTCCGGAATCGCCTGCCACAAGGTCCAGATCAACGATACGACGCTGCGCGACGGCGAACAGGCGCCGGGCGTGGTTTTCACCTTGCCGGAGAAGCTGGCCATCGCCCGCGAGCTGGCGGCGGCTGGGGTGGATGAGATCGAAGCCGGCACGCCCGCCATGGGCGACGAGGAAGTCGAAGCCATCGCGGCGATCGCCAGCGCCATTGAAGGTCCGCGCGTCACCGCCTGGTGCCGGCTGAACGAGGCCGATGTCGACGCCGCGCTGCGCGCCGGCGTCAAATCGGTCAATATTTCCGCGCCGATGTCGCGGCTGCAGATGCGGGTCAAGCTGAAGGCGGAGCCGCACGAGGTCGCCGAGCGGGTCACGCGGGTCGTCGGCTACGCCCGCGAAAAAGGGCTCGAAGTGGCGCTCGGCGGCGAGGACAGCTCGCGCGCCGACCTGCGCGACGTCGGCCTGATCGCGGGGGCCGCGGCCAAACTTGGCGTGTTCCGCTTCCGCTTCGCCGATACGCTCGGCCTGCTCGATCCGTTCTCGACCTACGAATATATCAAGCAATTGCGCGAAGTGACCGATCTGGCGGTCGAGTTCCACGGCCATAACGACCTTGGACTCGCCACCGCCAATACGCTGGCGGCGCTACGCGCGGGGGCGAGCCACGCCAGCGTCACCGTGCTGGGTCTGGGCGAGCGGGCCGGCAACGCGCCGCTGGAGGAGGTCTGCGTCGCGCTGCTGCGCACCGCCGACGCCCGCACCGGGGTCGATCTGACCCGGCTGGAGCGTCTCGCCGGACTCGTCGCCCATGCCGCCCGCGACAATATCGCCCGCGCCAAGCCGATCGTCGGGGCGGATATTTTCACCCATGAATCCGGCATTCACGTCGCGGGCCTGCTCTCCGACGTGCGCACCTATCAGGGGCTCGATCCGGCCATGCTCGGACGGCGCCACAAGGTGGTGATCGGCAAACATTCCGGCCTTGCCGCCGTGCGCGCGGTCTGCGCCGCCGCCGGGCTCGACATTGACGGCGGCGTCGGCGCGGCGGTGCTGGCGCGGGTCAAGGCGCTGGCCAAACTGACCAAATCTTTGGTGCCGGACGCCCGCGTCCGCCAATTGGCCCGCGAGGAGCTGGTCCGGCGCGAAAACCGCGAGACCATTTGAGGAGCCTTCATGAGCGTGGGATTTTTTGTCGACTGGAACGGCGATCTGCGGACGACCGACGATCCGGGCGGCGGTTATAGCTGCGATGTCGACCTGCCCGTGCGCTATGTCGCGGTCAAGAACAAGAACGGCGTCACCATCCACGAGGCGACCTTCTATCGCCATCAGGCCGATCTCGACAAAGCGCGGATCACGGCGAAGCTGGTGCCCGGCTCGCATCCCTGGGGCAGCCCGAAGGAAGGCTATTGAACCGAACCGGAGGCGCCCCGCATGGTCCCCATGACCGTTCTCGTTGACGAAAAGCCGCGCTGCGTCGTCCGCCCCAATGACATGAAGGGCCTGCAACGGTTCATGCGCAACGGGAAGGACTGGCTGCTGACGCCGAATCCCGGCGGCAAGCTGACCTATAGAGAGGCCGACGAGACTGAAAAAGCCGCCTATGCCGACGCCCTAGGGCTGCATCGCGTCGCGGGCGGCGTGGAAGAGGATTTTTTCGGCGCGCCGCTTTAAGCGCCGTCACTCGGAATTGCGCATCCAGTCGGCCAGCTTGCGCATGTTCTCTTCCAGCTCCGCGCGAGCCGGCGTGTCGCCGATGGTTTCGTCCAGAGCCTTGCGCATACAGGTCATCCAGGCGTCGCGGGCCGCATTGTCGATCGGGAACGGCATATGCCGCTGGCGCAGGCGCGGGTGGCCTTTTTCCGGCGAATAAAGCTTCGGGCCGCCAGTCCATTCGCTGAGATAGCGCTTCAGAACATGCCTGATTTCGCCGAGATCGGGTCCATGCATGGCGCGGATCGTCCTGGCTTCCGGCAGGCTGTCCATGTGGTCGTAGAAGGCGTCCACCAGCCGGTCGATCGCGCCCTCGCCGCCGATCCGCTCGAACATAGACACTTCCGTCGCCGTCTCCGTCAAAATCATTCCTCCATATTCGGCAGCAGGATGACCTCTGCCGGCGCGCCGGGGCCCTGGCTGTCGACGAAATCCAGCGCCGACACCAGCGATAGCCCGCCGTCGCTTTCCATCAGCACCACGGCCTCGGGCGGCATTTTGGCCAGAGCGTCGAGCAATTGCTGCACCGTCATGCCGGCGCGCCATTGAATTCGAGGATCGTCGGCTCCTCGTCAAGCATGATGATTTCCGCGCGACGGAGCGCGCCGGCCGCGTCGTAATCGTAGCGATGGCTCAGTTCGACATCGCCATAGACCATTTTGTCGAAACGCAGCAGCAGGCCCGCCGCATCGTAAAAGGCGCGGATATAGGTGTTGCGATTCGACAAGGCGTCCGGCTCGATCTCGTTGACGAGCTTGAGCGGCAGCTTGACGCCGGAGGTGGCGAGGAAATAGCGGCAGGTTTCTTCGTTGTCGGTCATGGTCAGCCCGGATGGATCATGATTTCCATCGTCTCGTCCATGTCGTCGGCATGGCGCAACGGCGGATCTTCCTCGACCAGGGTCACGCCCCGGATACAGACGTCGCCTTCGAGCGCCTCGACATCGACCTTCTGCAGGAAGGCGCCCTCGCAGGCGCCCGAGCTGCAATAGCCGGTCTCGATGGCGAAAGTGGCGCCGTGGCGGCCGCATTTGATCAGCGCGCCCGTCTCGTCGAGAAAGCCGCCCGAGCCGATGTTCAGCCACACGCCCTGATGCGGGCAGGCATTGCGATAGGAGAAAAACTGGCCGTCCTTGGCGCGCGCGACGACGATGCGGAACGGCTTCGCGCCGCCCTCGCCGTCGGCCTCGGCCAGATCGAAGGCCTTGGCCGCGCCGGGCGCGATCTCATCCATCGCGCAGATCGCGAACACTTCGTCGGGCGTCTGGCTTTCGGTCGTGTCGCTCATGGCCTGTTCGCATCCGGAAATGCAGCAATTTTTGCATGAACCGTGCCATGCGCCGCAATGGGAGCCTTGCCCGCCGATGAATATGAAACTTTACATGACGCCCGGATCCTGCTCGACCGCGATCCACATCATTCTCGAAGAGCTGGAAGAGATTTTCGAGGCCCATATCGTCAATCTGCCGGCCGGAGACCAGTTCAAGCCGGATTATCTTGCGATCAATCCCAAGGCCAATATTCCGGCTCTGGTCCGTCCGGACGGAACCGCCCTGACCGAGGTTCCGGCCATCGCCTTCTGGCTCGGCAAGGCGCGCGGACGCGGCCGGCTCTGGCCCAAGGATGTCGAGAACGAGACCCGCGCGCTGGAAATGATGGCCTTTGTCGCCGGCTCGATCCACGGCCACGGCTTCGCCCGCATTTTCGCGACCGGCAATTTCTGCCCGGATTCCACGCTGCACGAGAGCGTCAAGGCGCAAGGCCGCATCCTGGTGGAAAAGACCTTTGCCATCGTCAATAAAGCGCTGCAGGACAAGGACTGGGTCGCGGGCGACTACAGCGTGGCCGACGCCGTGCTGTTCTATGTCGAATTCTGGGCCGACAAGACCGAGATCGACCTGCCGCCCCATGTCTTGCGGCATTATCGCGCCATGCTGGGCCGCCCCGCCGTGTCGCGCGTGTTGCGCGAGGAGGGCTACCGGCCCGAAAAGCTGGGCCAAAGGGCTGAAGTGTGACAGAACTCTTGTCGCAACAGCGACACGGCGCCATTTAGTCTTTGACGGATCGTCCGCCGCGCCGAGCGCATGGAGATGCGCGTTTCTTGCATTGCATGGCGCGAGCGGATCGAAAGGGTTCAGGATGACCATCGACGAAATCATCGAAAATTTCGAATTCCTCGACGAGTGGGACGATCGCTATCGCTATCTGATCGAGCTTGGCCGCACGCTGGAGCCATTGCCCGAGGAAGCGCATAATGACGACAACAAGGTGCGCGGCTGCGCCAGCCAGGTCTGGCTGCTGACCAAGGTCGAGCGTGGCCCGGACGGCGAGCCCGTGCTGCATTTTCTCGGCGACAGCGACGCCCATATCGTGCGCGGTCTGGTCGCGCTGACCTTGACGTTCTTTTCCGGCCGCAGCGCCAAGGACATTATCGGCGCCGACGCCCAGGCGCTGTTCCGTGGTCTAGGCTTCGAGCAGCATCTGACCCCGCAGCGCTCGAACGGCCTACGCTCGATGGTCGAGCGCATCAAGCGCGATGCGGCCAATGCGCTCGTCGCAGTAGCCTGATTGATCCCAAGGGTCTGCAAAAAGAAAACCCGCCGGCGCTCACGCCCGGCGGGTTTGCTTTTGCTGGTGGAAAAATCAGGCGGACGCCGCCGCCTGATGCCTTTCCAGATCCGCCGCGGGAACGCGGAAGATCAGACGGCCGCCGGCGAGCGGCTGGGCGGTGTCGCCGGCGTTTTCGTAAAGATATTTGAACCAGGCCTGCGGCGTGACGGAAGTCGGGCGTTCGCCGATTTCCATGCAGGTGCCGTCGGGGGCGTAACGCGCGTGAATCACGATTTCGGAAGGCGCCATCTCACACTCTCCTTTTCCCTGAGGTTTACGCGCCAGGCGACAGCAAGCTGCCGCCCGCACACGTTTATGCCGCGCAATTTTTTGCGTCGTGCGGTTTGATCGCCCCGGCCCTCTCTCCGGGGCGATGCGTCTTCAGACGAAGGTCAGAATTTCGACCTTGATGTTTTCGGTGCCGAGCACCTTGGCCTGGCAAGCCAGGCGCGACTTGGAGCCGACGCCGACAATGCTGTCGAGCTTCTCGTTCTCCTCGCGGGTGGTCTTGCTGACGCCCTTGCGGCCTTCGAGAACGAAAATATGGCACGAGCCGCATTTGGCGTTGCCGTCGCATTTATGCGGGAAATCCGGATCCGCCTGAAGGATAGCCGCCAGCAGCGTCGTGCCTTCCACAACGTCGATCGACTTGCCCGAAGGCGCCAGAGTGACCAAAGACATGATGTTTCCCTCTCTTGCTTCTGATTAGGCCGGGCGTCTCAATAGATCGCCGCGCCGGCGCCCACATTGACCGACGCGTCCTTCATGGTCGCGACGATGAATTCGATCTGCTCTTCGGTGAGGTGGCAGTGGAACGGCAGCGCCACTGCACGGTCCGCGACCTTTTCGGTGACGAAGAGATCGCCGCGCCGCCAGCCGCGATCGACGTAATGGCGCTGCAAATGCAGCGGATTGCTATAGGCCGCCGCCTCGACCCTTTCGGTGGCGAGATCCTCGACAATGGCGTCGCGGCTCGATTTCGAAAACCGCGTGCCAAGGTGGACGACGTAGAGGAACCAATGAACCTCGGTGACGTCCGGCCCGATATAGGGCGGCTTGATGCCCTCGAAGGACTGAACATATTTGCCGTAGAGATGTTCGATGGTGCGGCGCTTTTCGAGGATTTCGTCGAGCCGGCGCAATTGCGCCAGACCGAGCGCGGCGGAAATGTCGCTGATCTGCGCGTGGATCGCCGGCGAGGTGGTGACCGCGACCGATCCGCGCTCCTCCAGCGCATGGGCGCGGCGGCGCTTGACCGCCATGGCGAGATCGGGATCGTCGGTGACGATCATGCCGCCTTCGCCGCAGGTCAGCGCGGACGGCTGCGCGAAATCGAAAATAGCGGCGTCGCCGAAAGTCCCGACCAGAGCGTCCTTGTAGCGCGAGCCGATCGCCTCGCTGGAATCCTCGATCAGCGCCACGCCGGCCTTGTCGGCGAGTTCGCGCAGGCTGCTCCAGTCGGCCGGATGGCCGTTGGGATTGGCGGCGAGAATGGCCTTGGTGTTGGGCGTGATCTTCGCTTCCGCCTTGGACGCCACCATCGCGCCGGACCAGTAATCGATATCGGCGAAAACCGGCGTCGCGCCGATGGCGGCTATGGCCTGCGCGGTCTCGCGGAAGCAGAAGCTCGGCGCGATCACCTCGTCGCCGGGGCCAATGCCCTTGGCGGCGAGAATGAGATGCAGCCCGATCGTCCCGCTGGGGACCGCCAAGGCGTAGCGCCGGCCGAGATAAGATGCGAATTCCTTCTCGAATTCCTCGACCACAGGACCGTTCGACAGCCGCGCCGAACGCAGCACGGAATCGACCGCCTCCAGTTCCTGCATGGTCATGTCGGGATCGGACAGCGGGATGAAGACGGCCTCGACGTCGTCCTCGTAGTCCTCTTGCTCCAGCGCCGGCTCGGTCATTTCGCCGCGCTCCGCGCCGCGAGAATGGCGCCATTCGCGGCGGCCGGATCAGCGACGACGATCGGGCAATGACTACTGGCGTCCATCAGATGAAGGTCGTAGGAGGGAAACGAGCGATAAGGCTCTTCCAGCACGTCCGACGCCTCGCAACGCGACCATTTCAGATGCGGAAATTTCAACCGCAGCGCCGTCAGCACCGACGGGTCGGCCGCCGTACCGGTCAGCAGCGTTTCGATTTCCAGCAATTCTTCCGCCTGGATCGCCATGACTCGCCCTCTCACCGCTGCATTTGCTCAGGCCAGCTCGATCTCTTCCTCGAGACAGCCGATCACGTATTTTTCCTCGAACTCGACGATATAGACCGGCGTGTTGGAATCGACATGCGAACCCACCTGGACGATCTCGCCGACAGCGCCCGCCGCCGCCAGTACGGCGTCCTCGGCGGCGTTGGGATAGGAGCCGTCATTGACCAGATCGATCAGACAGCGCACGCGCTGGCCCCATTGATATTTCGGCAGACGCGGATCGATCATGCGGGCAGCTCCGCCGGCAGGGGAATTTCCAGCTCGTCGCGCGCAACGGCCAGCTCCAGCTCCTTGCGCTTCATGCCGACACGATGGCCGCTCTCGGTGAATTCGACACCGTAGATGTAGAATTGCTGCAGGAAGGTGCCGATGCTGACGACATAGCCGGCCTCGCCCTTGCGGCAGAGAACCTCGCCAATTTCCTTGCCGGCATAGGTGCCGTCGTTGCGCACGGTCCGCTTGGCCAAGACCTTTTCGCCAAAGGTGAAATAAGGTGGCGCGTCCAGTTCCACCACTTCGCTGTCACGAACGATATTGCTCATAACGGCCCCTCCTTCCTTCGCTTGTCGCCGCCCATAGCGCGCGCGCGGGCGGTTTCCCGCACCAATTCGTCCTCGTCCTCGACCAGCGCGCCGAGCGCGTCCGGCGCGATGCGGCTCGCCACTTCGTGGCGAATGCGCCAGTCCGGATCAGCGCGCATCTCGACGAGCTTTTCGCTCGCCAGCCGCTGCACGATTTCCAGCCGCACGCGCGGCTCGGGATCGCCCGCCATGCGCATCAGCATGTCGTCTGGAACACGCTGCGCGACGACGCGGCGCACTTCCGCCTCCTCATCATGCAGCATCCATTCCAGAAGCTCCGGCTGCAGACGCCGCGCGATGGAAAGACGGACGTAATAATCGGGGTCCTGCAACATCGGGACCAGATCGGAATCGTCGAGCAGAGTGACGATGCGGATGCGCACTTCGCGATGCGGATCGTTGCGCAATTTCAGAACGTGTTTCTTCGGAAGGCGCCGCGCGACATTCCAGCGCACGGTTTCTTCCGGATCGTCGAGCAAGGGCGGCAGCAGGAACACAGCCGCATGTTTCGCCGCGATCGCCCGCACCTCGAAATGCGGATGCGCGATATAGCGATTAGCGAGGTCGGGGTTCCAGTTGAAGAAGCGGTCGATGCGCCGCGCGTAGCGATCGTTGACGCATGCGTGCGAAAACCGACAACGTCCCGCCGCGAGCATGTCGGCATGCGCACATTTTGCGCAATCAACCGGATTACCCTGCCAATCAATGGCTTCCGTGATGTCGTTGTCGTCATTCATCGTCGGCCTCGTCGTACTCGTGCTGGCGTTCGAGAATGTCGAACAGCAGACGCGCATTGATCTTGTCGGTCGCGTCGAGCTGGATCAGTTTTTCGAGCGCGGCGCGCCCTTCCACCATGTCGCCAAGACGCAGGTGGAGATAGGCGTAGCCCTTGAGGCAGAACATGAAAAAGCGCGCGATGACGTCGTCGTAATCGCCAAAAGCCGCATCACCGGTTTCGACCGCGCGCCAATCGGTCGCGAAATTCTTCTCCCGCGCCGCCTTGGCCATGCAGATCTTGGAAATGGCGACCGCCTCTTGCAGGCGGCCTTTGTAAAAGTAATAGCGGTAGAATCCGATCAGCACCGCGAAATGATTGGGCGCGCGTTTCTGCGCTTCATTCAGATGATATTCGGCAAGGCCGTCGCTGGAATAATGCAGCCCGGCCGCCGAAAGATGCTGCTCCGCGAGCGGCGGCAGGCCGCCGCCGAACAGGGGATGCGAAAGCAGGGAGTCATCGCCGAACGACGAGGGCTCCCCGCTTTTTGGTTGGACCGTGGCCATCGCACAGACGCGTCGCGCGATGTCAGCGCGCGTTGCTGCCGCAGGTGGCCGGGGCCTTGGGATCGTAGAACACCAGGCCCGTGTTGGTCGCCGATTCCGCGAAGTCGATCGTGACGTTCTGCAGCAGCAGGCGGCTTTCCGCCGGCAGGAACAGCTTCACGCCCGAATGATCGACCACCGCGTCGCCTGGCGCCGGCTCGGCCAGCACGGAAATATCCGCCGCCAGGCCCGAACAGCCGCCGGGGCTGACCGAGAGCCGGAAACCGGCTCCCGGACCACCATCCGCCATCACCATCATCCGCATGAATTTCGCGGCCTTGGGGGTGATCTCAAAATTCATGCGAACCTCTCTATGCCTGGTAACGCGGATAGTTCTTGTCGATGACGCACGTGTCGTCGACGGGGCAGACCGCAACGCATTGCGGCGTGTCGAAATGGCCGATGCACTCGGTGCATTTCGTCGGATCGATGATGAAAGTTCCACCCTTCTCCGAAATGGCCATGTTGGGGCATTCCGCCTCGCAGGCCGAACAGCTCGTGCATTGCGAAGCGACGATTTTATACGTCATGGTTCAGTCCTCGCGTTTCGACGATCATTCGGCTGCGGCGGCGGTCGCGATCAGGGCGCCCTGACGGATCTCCGCATCACCGCGCGATTCATGAACGATCTCGCCGGTCTTGACCTTTTCGAGATAGGCCTTGAACCAGCCGATCGCCGATTTCTCGATGAACTCGTGGGCATATTCGTCCACGGCTTCGATGCCGGCCTTGGCGAGGTCGCCCTTCGGACAGCCGCCGATCTTGGCGACGAAGACCGCATGGCAGTCGTTGATCGCGCGGATCACCGTTTCGAGCGAGTCCTCGTCGCCATAGCCGCCCTGGCAATAGAGGTCGACGCGACGGTGGCCGACGAATTTCGCGCCCGAGGTCGAGAGTTCGTAAATCTGGAACTCCTTGGCGTGACCAAAGTGTTCGTTGATCAGGCCCGAACCCTTGGTCGCGACGGCGGCCAGGATCTTGATGTCGCTGGCTTCGCCGGCCAGCGTCGCGAGCTCTTCCTGCCTGGCCGCGACCTTGGCCTGACGCTCTTCCTCGACGGCGACCTGGTAGGCCTTGCGGCCTTCCATGTCGTAATTCACCTCCATCGCCATGATCTTGTCGGTGGTGAATTCCTCCGAGCGGTCCTCGCCCAGCAGGCCCACGGCGTCGGCGCGACACTGGCGGCAATGCCGCATCATGTTCATCTCGCCTTCGCAGGAATCCTGCAGCGCCTTCAGCTCCTGAGCGGACGGGCCGCGCTGGCCGGTGAGGCCGAACACCGTGCCGTGCTCGGGCGCGGAGATCAGCGGCATGATGTTGTGCAGGAAGGCGCCGCGCGACTTCACCGCCTTGTTGACCTCGACGAGATGCTTGTCATTGACGCCGGGGATCATCACCGAATTGACCTTGCAGAGAATGCCGCGCTCGGTCAGCATTTCGAGGCCTTGCAATTGCCGCTCGGTGAGGATGCGCGCCGCTTCGATGCCCTCGACGCGCTTGTGCTTCCAGAAGATCCACGGATAGATCTTCGCGCCCACTTCCGGATCGATCATGTTGATCGTGATCGTGACGTGATCGACATTGTAACTGGCGATCGTGTCGACATGGTCGGGCAGCGCCAGACCATTGGTGGACAGACAGAGCTTGATGTCCGGCGCGGTCTTCGAGATCAGTTCGAAGGTCTTGAACGTCTTGGCCGGATTGGCCAGCGGATCGCCGGGGCCCGCAATGCCGAGCACGGTCATCTGCGGGATGGTGGAGGCCACCGCCAGCACCTTCTTCGCGGCCTGTTCCGGCGTCAGCTTTTCGGAGACGACGCCCGGACGCGATTCATTGGCGCAATCATATTTGCGATTGCAGTAATTGCACTGGATGTTGCAGGCCGGCGCCACGGCGACATGCATGCGCGCATAATGGTGATGCGCCTCTTCGCTGTAGCAGGGATGGTTCTTGACCTTGTCCCAGATCTCCTGCGGCAGATCGTTTTCGCCAGCGCCCGAGCCGCAGCTCGCCTTGCCGCTGCCGCCCGAGGTGCCGCAGCCCTTGTGCTCGGCGACCTGTTGCATGACGGCGTCCATATCGACGTTGGCGCCGGACGCGCCCGATTCAAGATGTCCCGTAGACTCCATGTCCGACCCTCTCTCAGCTTTCAGCTCAAGCCCTCAAAGCTTTGCCCTGCGCTAAAGGTAGCAACGCATATGCCAGAACCACGACCCGCCTGTTTATCGTTGTTTTTCAACGTGATATAGCCACAGATCATTTCCGCCTGTCGGCTTGCGCACAGCGGTTTCGGGGTTTTTTCGACCTGTTGCAAAGCTGACAACGTGATTTTTTGAGCGCGCGCAAAGACAAAGGGAGCCGCAAGCGGCCCCCTTTCCGACGTTGTGTGCGGCGCTGCGCTCATCCGGCGATCAACAATTCGCAGACGCGCTGCAGCGGCAGAGCGATCGGGATGATGCCCTCGGAGGCGAAGAAACGGCGCTCATTCAGAGTCAGCTTTTCCGTATCGATCACAGCGTAATGCGGCGCGGCGGAACGCTTGGTGATCTGCCGCGCATAGGTGCGCAGCATCTGGTCGTGGAACCGGCAGCCGAGGAATAGGAAGGTGCGCTCGGTGCGGCGATCCTTGACCACATCCGGAATCGGCGTCTGAATGTCGATCTCGGTGAGAACCTCGACATAGTCCGCATCGGAGATCAGGAAGTTCTTGGCCGGCGCGACGCCGCCATGCGGCTTGTACAGAATGGTCTTCCAGCCTTCCGCATCGGCGCGGCTCGCTTCGGCGCCGACGGCGTCGTGGAAACGATACCAGCGATCCTCGCCAATTCCGGCACGGGTGTTGCCCTGGATTTCGCCCCAGTCTTTCCGGGACGCCAGCGCATCGCGGAAGGCTGCGTCATACCAGGTGTCGACGATCAGCGGCAGCGGCAGCGAGGCCAGAAAAACATGCAGCGGCGTCGGCGCGACCGGCGCGGCAAAAGCCTCCGACATCAGCGCCGTCACCGTGGCGCGATGCTTGAAGCTTTCGATATGCTGGGCCGCCGTCCAGGCATTGCCCTTGGCGCGGCGCGGCAGGGCCACCTTGGTCCCGAAAAAGGCGGCGAGGTCCTCGGGCGTCAGTGGAATCGAGGGAGACGACAATTGCGCCAGGCCGGGGCCGATATAGGGAACGATCTGGCCCGCGCGCAGCCGTCGCGCGATATCGCCGACAAGCTTTTCCGCATCCTGGGGCTGCAACAGGTCCTGGTCGAGAATCGCCGCGTTCATGCTCAATCCTCCTCGCCGCGCTTCTTGGCGTTGACGGTGATCGGCAGGCGCGTGTCGGCCGCCATTTCCGGCAGTTCGAGCACCCAGCCGTTGGCGATCTTGATCCAGCCGCCCCAAAGCGTCTCGAATTCCGTCTCGACGATCGGCTCTTCGAGGTCCTTCTTCGGAACATAGATCGAGAGCCCGATGTCATCGGAGCGTCGGATCATGACCTTCATATGTAATTTCCTTCGATGGCGCCGGTCGTCGGCTTGAAGTCTCGGCAAGGAATCCGGGCACGGATCGCCTGCCGGGTCGACGGGTGCGCGCCGGCAATCGCGCCGGCGCGATCAGCGGCGCGGGGCCGAGCCGAAGGCCCGCCCCGCGCCGCCGGATTCAGGCCTTCACGCAGGTGCCGGGAACCGGGCAAACCTCGTCGCATTTCGGATGATCGAAGCTGCCTTCGCATTCAGTGCATTTCTTGGGGTCGATCACGAAAGTGTCGCCCTTCATCGAAATCGCCGCGTTCGGGCATTCAAATTCGCACAGGCTGCAGCCGGTGCACTGCGAAGCGATGATCTTGTAGCTCATCGAAACTCTCCTCAATTGGCGCGCGTTCGAGGTGTGGATTGGCGCGTTTGTCGTTTGGGTGAACGGACCTTTTCGCGATCGAACGTCGCTCCAATCGGAGCAAGGCTTGTGCCAGCGTCAAAAGGCTCGCTTTTTCGCCGCCGCCGCGACGCTTTGGAGGGTTCGCAACGCATGCGTTGATATTGCGACACGGCCGCCCGAACCTGCGGGCGCCGTCAGAATTTCTTGATTGAAATGTGATATTTCGACAAAGCATAGGCGATCTGGCGCGGCGTCAGATTCAGCAGGCGCGCCGCCTTGGCCTGAACCCAGCCGGCCTTTTCCATCGCAACGATCAGGCTGTCGCGATCGGGCGTTCCCCCACCGGCGCCATTCATGCGGCTGTCGGCGCGGACGCGCGCATTGTCGGAACGCAGTCGGTCGGAATGCGCCGATGCCGCGATCGCCGCGCGCCGGCCGGCGCCCGCTTCGATCTGCCCCGTCTCGTCGACCTCGACGGACGCCCGCCGCGTGACCGCCGGCGCGGGTGAAAAATCCTTCCACAAGGTCGAGGACAAACAGGCGCCATGCGTGCAGGCGAAATCGCCTTCGGCCAAAGAATCGTCGCGCGACAAGGTCGCCGTGCGCCGCACGCAATTTTCCAGTTCGCGCACATTGCCCGGGAAATTGCAGCCTTGCAGCAGCCGCAAGGCCGCCTGGGTGAGGCGCTTGCGCGTGCCGTTCTCCTCGTTGAAGCGACGCATGAATTCCTGCGCCAGCAGCGCGACGTCCTCGGGGCGCTCGCGCAGGGGCGGCAGCATGATCGAGACGACATTGATGCGATAATAGAGGTCGGCGCGGAAATCGCCGCGCTCCACCGCCGCTTCGAGATTCTTGTTGGTGGCGAAGACGAAGCGCACATCCACCTTGACGGTCTGCGAGCCGCCGACGCGCTCGAATTCGCCCTCCTGCAGCACGCGCAGCAGCTTGGCCTGGAAGGCCGGCGAAATCTCGCCAATCTCGTCCAGGAAAAGCGAGCCCTTGTGGGCCAGTTCGAACCGCCCCTTGCGCTGTCCGACAGCGCCGGTGAAGGAGCCCTTCTCATGGCCGAACAATTCGGATTCGAGCATGGATTCCGGCAGAGCCGCACAATTCAGCCGAATGAAAGGACCGTCCTTGCGCGGCGACAGATCATGCGCGGCGCGCGCGAACAATTCCTTGCCGGTGCCGGATTCGCCGCGCAGCAGGACGGTGGTGTGCGTGCGGGCGACAACATTGATTTGTTCGAAAACAGCGCGGATCGCGCGGCTGGCGCCGACAATGCCGATCAGCGCCTGTTCGCCGCTCATTTCGGCCCGGCGCGGCGATTCCTTCTCCAGCCGGCGTTGATCCTCCATCAGCCTTTCGCGGTCGCGCGAGACGATATCATAGAGATGCAGCGTCTGGCCGATCATATTGGCGATCATGCCGAGAAAGCGCGCGTCGGAATCGGTCGCCGCGCGATGGCTGCCGTCGGAGGGGCGGTCGATCGCCAGCACGCCGATCGCGTCGCCGCGATCGAGAATGGGCGCGGCGATCACCGCGCGCGCCGTCGCGTCGCCGTCTCCATCTGCGGGCCAGGCGGAAAAATCCGGGTCGCTTTCAACATTGTCGACAATGACCGGCGCCTTGCTGGTGACAACGCGGCCGACCGCCCGCTCCGGCAGGACGACGCCGGTCGCCGGCGCGGCAAAAGCGCCATGGGCGGCCACGGTGCGCGCGCCGCCCTTCTCGTCGATCAGCGCGACGGTCGCGCGCCGCGTATCGACAAAGCTCGCCAGCAGGTCGAGCACCTGCGACAACACCTCGTCGAGACGCCCCGGCGCGGAAAGGACCTTGGAAATTTCGTAGATCCCGCGCAAGGCGACATCCGCGCGGCACGATAGCGCCGGCATCGGCGGAACCAGACTTTCCCCCTCCGGACTAGCCATGGCGGAACAGCTCCCGGCCGGCGGAGGCGTCGCCCTCGATGCGCGCCGGGAAGCGTCGCGCCGCGGAAGCGGCAAGACGTTTTCCGTCACGCGCAAGAAGGCGAACACGATCCATTCCCGTCTCCAGGCTCCAAGCGGCGGGCGTCAAGGCGCGCCCGGCGCGGCAGTCCGATGACTCACACCACCTTGAGGGAGTCGAGCGGCACGAAATTGCTCGCCGGCTCGGGCTTCGGCTCGATCGCCTCCTTGTGCACCTTGAACAGGCGCTCCTGGATCGGCGATGACGCGATGAAATCCTGGTAGGCTTGATCGAGATGCTCGCGGCACAGAAGCTTGATCTGCTCCTCGCTCAGTCCCTCGAAGGCGCCGTCGATCTCGCTGCCTTTCAGATATTGGCCCATGCGGCGCAGGATATGGAGGCGCGAGACATGGACCACCGAGGGCTCGAAGGGCAGTTCGAGATAGTTGAAGAAGTCCTCGGCCGAAGACAGCCTGCCGAGATCCTGCAAAATGCTCATGATCTATCCTTCCACCTTCTCGTGACGCTCGACGCCTGTCTGCTTGACGCGGCGCTGCATGTGATTGAGACGCGCCTCCAGGAAATCGACGCGATCGAGCAGGAGCGACAGAATTTCGCCGACCGGATCGGCGATCAGATGATGATCGAGATTGACGCGGCCGCCGGCGCCGTTGCGATTCTGCGGCGCGCGCACGATCTTGGCCGGAATGCCGACCGCCGTGACGCCGGGCGGCACTTCCTCGACCACCACCGAATTGGCGCCGATGCGCGCCCCGGTTCCGACCTTGATCGGCCCGAGAATTTTGGCGCCGGCCCCGATTAGCACGCCGTCCTCGATGCTGGGATGCCGTTTGCCGGGCGACCAGCTGACGCCGCCGAGCGTCACGCCGTGATACATGGTGACATTGTCGCCGATTTCCGCCGTCTCGCCGATCACCACGCAAGCGCCGTGATCGATGAAGAAGCTCCGGCCAATGGTCGCGCCGGGATGAATGTCGACATTGGTTACGAGGCGCGCGAACCAGGAAATGAACCGCGCCGGAAATTTGAAGCCCGACCGCCACAGACGATGGGCGAGACGATGCCAGACGATGGCGTGCACGCCCGGATAGGTGAGGATGATCTCAACGGCATCGCGGGCCGCCGGATCGCGCGCCTTCACGCAGGCGACGTCCTCGCGCCACAATCGCCAAAGACTAGCAGACGACGTCATCGCAACGTCCCTGTCAAAAGATGCGGCGGCCCAGGACATCGTTACGCCTCACGCCCTTGTTGCGCCCTATCCGGCGAACGCCTTCAGTGACCTGCGCGCGAACCGATCGGCGCCGGCACGACGCGAACGAATTCGCCCAGCGCCTCGACCATCTTGGCCTGGATTCCCTCCAGCGTGGCGCTCGCCAATTTGCAGAACACGCAGGCGCCGGTGAGCTTCACATTGATCTTGTTGCCCTCGACCGAGAGCAATTCGCAATCGCCGCCGTCGCGACGCAGGTTCGGACGGATTTCCTCGATCACCTTGCGAATGGTCTGCACGCGCTCGCTGTCCTGCGCCGCAGGGGCCCTGGTTTCCACAACATCGGTCTGCATCGTCATGAACCCTCTCCTTGCGCCGGAAATCAGCCGAAGCTCTTGCCGCAGGAGCAGGAATGCTCCGCGTTGGGATTATCGAAGGTGAAGCCGGCGCCCTCGATGGCGACGACGAAATCAATGGTGACGCCCGCAAGCAGGTCGCGGCTGGCGCTCTCGACGAAGACCTTGACGCCGTCGCGCTCGACGACTTCGTCATTCTCTTCCGGAGTCCTGACCAGGCCCATCATATATTTGTTGCCCGCGCAGCCTCCCGTCTCGACTTTGATGCGCAAGCCCTGGACGGGCTCGGACGCCCCCTTGATGGCGTTGCGGACAGCGTTCACGGCGCTGTCGGTCAGATGGATCATGCCAGGTCCTCCAGAATGTAAGGCGCTTTGCCTCATGCATTAGCAAGACCCGCGCCAGATCCATTACGCCATACAACCACCTGTTTTTACGCTGCTTTATTGCAGTCGAGGACGAAGCCCTTGTCGGCTTGCCGACAAGGGCTTCGTCTTATTCGGCGGCGAGCGCCGAGGTCTGATCCAGCCCGCGGAAGATCGCGCAACGCTTGAACACGTCCAGATCCGGCGGCGTGTCGCGATGCCGACAATATTTCGAGACCAGCTTGGCCAGCCCCTTGATGTCGCGGCCGCTGGTCTGCGGATAGAGCCCGACCAGGGCCGTGACGAGGTCGTCGTCGAGACCCAGAGCGAATTGCTCCGACATCACCTGCCAGATCCGATGGCGCGCTTCCTCGTCGGGGGAGTGGAAACGGATCAGCGCGATGCAGCGCGAGACGATCGCCTCATCGATATCGTCGATGCGATTGGTGGTGAGGAACAGCAGGCCGTTGAAATATTCCAGCACGCGCAGGAACACGCCGACCACGGCGTTCATCGTCATGTCGTCCTGGCGGCGCTTGATATAGACGTCGGCCTCGTCGATCAGCATGACCGCGCCCCAGCGTTGCGCGCGCAGCAAGGCCTCCTTCAGTGAGGTCTCCATCGCCGCGACATTGAGGCCGAGTTGGCCCGAATGGACGCGATAGAGCGGACGCTTGACGATCTCGGAATAGACCTCGGCCGTGAGAGTCTTGCCGACGCCGGGCGGGCCGGCGCAGAGCACCGTCGTGCCGCCGGACTTGCCGGCGACGATATCGTCCATCAGCACGTCCATTTCGGCGGTGAGAATGTCGATCAGATCGGTCTGTTCCTCCGGCAGCACCAGCTTCTGCTTGAGGTCCGGCTTGTAAAGATAGGGCTCGATATCCTCGACATGGGCCCAGACATAATGATGCAGATCGAGGTGGAACATCAGGATGAAGGGATGGACCGGGACCTGCCGGAACAGATCCTTGCCGATATTGGCCTGGGCCGCCGCGACCTCATCCTCTTCCGCGTAGAGATTGCTCTTGGCGGCCTTGCGCAGGTAATTGCCGAGAATGTCGCCCGTCAGCTCCAGCGTCAAAGCGCGATTGGCGAGCAGGCTCTCGTCATTGACCAGCCGCGCCGGACTGCCGCCCGAGGACAGGATCACGGTATCCTTGCGCGTCCAGTCGTTGCTGCGATGGCTCGACGTGGGATCCTCGGCGAAATAGCCGAGGCCGGAGCCTGAAAATTGCGCGCCATAATGCGCGCGCCATTCGAAATAATGCGCAGCGTTGACGTCATAAGCCGCAATCAGTTCGGGCGTCTCGCGCAGAAAACCTTTTTCGGCGAAAATTTCCGCGACCGACTTGCCGGCGATATCGCCCGCGAGAATGCGGACCTGCACCGTATTCAGCTCGCCCTTGGCGTTGGCCTTGAGCTCGACAAAAATGCGGCCGGTCTCGTCATTCGAGGGCGGCGTGTAATCGATGCGCGCCACGACATAAGGCAACGGCCGCCCCGCGACATTCAGCGCGAACAGCCAGCCGCGTTGGGCGCCGTCGACCAGGAAAGCCGCGATGGCCGGGACGACCGCCTCAAGCTCGTTCGAGGTAAAGCGAACGCCCGATCCTTCAAAGGCGCGGCGCAGGGTCGCAAGCTGGGCGCGGGCGTTCTGCATTTGCGGCCCAGCGGCGCCATAGAGGTCGTGCAGGCGATCGATCTGCGCGCCCGACAGCTGCTGGAACGGCACTTCGACCTTGTCGCCAAACAGCAATTGCGCCTTGAGGGATTCGAGTTCCGGGAAATCCGCCGCGAGAGCCTCGACATAGGGGCGCGCGATATGAAGCTTCATGCTCATGTCGCCTTCCATTCAAGATTGAGTGACTTGGGCCGCGATGACACGACCCCGGCGCGACAAGCAGGGTTCAGGCCAGACATTTTGTGGCGCGAAAAGCGGCAGACCATTTGCATAGAGGCTTGGCGCGCGGAAACGCGAACAGTTTTTTCAAGCGGAGAATGAAAATGACATCGATCGAATCGACCGCCTTCGGCGGCCTGGACAGCGAGAAGCGGCTGCTCAACGCGACCTTCAAGGGCCCGACCGGCAAGCCCGGTTATTACGGCTTCCGCGGCGACTTCGCGCTGGAGTTCCAGCAGCAGAAGGCCGACGAGGCGCGCCCGCCGGAATACAAGCTCGAACAGATCCTCGCGGTCGCCAAAGAAGGAACCGGCAAGATCGAGATCCTGGCCGGCTACCTGCACGATTACGCTTATTTCGAAGCCTTCAAGAAGGTGGTGCTGCCGCTGCTGAGCCCGGAGGGCACCTATTTCATCTTCGTCAACAATATCGACTTTCTCGCGAAATATACGATCACGCTCGGCGATGTGACGCTGACCGTGCTGCCCTGCGACGAATCCACCGTCTGGAAGGAAGTGAACGACTTCTGCGGCGTCGACAAGAACGACTACAAGAAGCTCGACGCCGGCGGCAAGCTGCAGTTCGTGCTCGACAAGCTGGTCGAGGCCAAGGAGACCTTCGAGACCATTTCCTACGAAGAAGGCCAGGCCCGCGCCGAGCCCGTCAAGAACCGCAACGAAAACCGCCCGGTCTGATTTCCGGGCGGATTGGCGCTGGCGCGTTTCCGCAGTCGCGCGCTTTCCTGAGCTGAAGCCGGCGCGTCCCGATGGGGCGCGCCGTTTCATTAGGCGTCCGGCTCAGGCCTCGACGCCGCTCTCGTCGTCTTCGTCCTCATCCTCCGCCAGAGTCACGCCGAGGATGCAGATG
The DNA here is from genome assembly GCF_041915505.1 of Rhodoblastus sp. Lineage (GTDB taxonomy): Bacteria > Pseudomonadota > Alphaproteobacteria > Rhizobiales > Beijerinckiaceae > Rhodoblastus. The sequence continues at coordinate 20,303 of NZ_JAYSBG010000007.1, forward strand.
TCGCCATCGATCACTTCGAGCTGAACCGGCGTCAAATGCTCGTTCCTGCACGGCCCGCTGGAACAGCGTCCGGTGCCGAGCTCGAACAAGGCGCCATGCTTGCCGCACATCAGCCGCAGGCCGGTCGGATCGAGATATTGCTCGCGCTCCCAATCCAGCCGGTTGCCGTGATGCGGGCAACTGTTGACATAGCCGAACACCTGCTTGCCCCAACGCACCACGACGATCGGAAAGTTCTTCTCCTCGCCGGATTCGTCGATCACGGCGAGGTCGAAGCCGCGCGCCCGCTGGCTCTGGATGTCGTTGAGGGCGCAAATGACATAGGCGACGTCAGCCATCTCTGCTTTTTCTCCTTGAATCATTTCACGCGGCCGCCCCGCCCGTCTGCCGCGCCGCCTCTGCGCGCTGGCTCTGGGCGGCGCCGCCCTTGGCGAGCAGCGCGGCGTTCGCGGCGAGCGAGAATTCCGTCCAAGCCGCCGCTATGTCGCGCATGATCGCCTGCTGGTAATCCCGCGCGATCCTGTGTTCGTCGGGGAAGTTCGACAAGGCGCAAGACGTGCTGTTGAAGGCCGCCACGTCGTCGAAAAACTGCTTGAGAAAATCGCCAAACGGCTTCTGGACCAGCGGCGTGAGCGCGCAGCGTCCCTTTTCGACACTCACCCCGGCGAGATCGAACGGCAGCGTCGCGATCTTCGCCAGCGCCTCGCCGAACAAGGTCTCCGCCGCGCCGAGCATGGCGCGCTGGGTCATCTGCTCGCGTGACTGGGTCGCGAGGCTGGCGTTCAGCCGGCGACGGTAATCCTCGAACACCGGCCCGCTCTGTTTCTCGACCCAGGCGGAAAAGCGCCGCAGGCTCGCCTCATTGGCGCTCTCGCCCGGCGCGGCCGCCTCGTCCTCGGACGCCGTGTCGCGGATGATATCGCGCGCGATGCGCTGCGCCGCTTCGAGCGCGCCCTCCATATAGCCAGCCTGGCGCGCGCCGGTCTCAGCGCCGCCGAGATAGAGGCGGCCGCCCCATAGCGGCCGCCGCAGCAGGGGATTGGCCGTAGCGCGATGCTCCTCGCGCCCGCGCTCACGATCGAGCGCGCTGCAGGTTTCCGCATCCTTGGCCCAATCCTGATAGAATTGTTCGCGACCTTCGAGCGCGACGCCGAACACCTGTTCGAACTGGCTGTGCATCAGGATCGGCAGGCCTACGCTGAACGAGTCGCGCAATTCCGGTCCGAGCGCCAGAAAGCCGCCCAGCGCGCCTTCGTCTCCGCGCGCGTCGCTGGCGTCGAAAATCTCGTCGAACACCGCCTGTTCATGAGTCACGAAGGCGTTGCCGGACTGGCCCTGATCGCGCCAGGCCGGCTGCGCGAAGGTGGTCACCGCCTTGGCCTGCGCAGCCATCCAGGTCGGCGCGTCGCGCATGGTCTCCCGCATCGTGTCGTCGAGCGCGGGATGGAAGATGACGCGCTCCTCCGCCAGCCGCGGCGGCAAAGCGATCACCACGCGCCGCGCCTCGACGACGCGGGTGGCGCCCGCCTGTTGGATGGTCAGCACGACATGATCGTCGCCGTCGCGCAGGCCGACCAGTTGACAATCATTGTGAAGGCGGTCCGCAGGCAGACGGGCGAGGAGCGCCTTGATCGCCTTCTGCGCGCCGCCGACAATGCGCCGCGCGCCGCCATGCACGCCGCCCTCGACCTCGACCTTTTCCGGCTTGGCGTCGGCCTCGCTCAGGCGCAGGATCGTTCCCTCGTCATATTGCGCGAAACTGTCGAGACCCAGCTCCGAAACCAGCGCCGTGATCAGCGGCTGGCGATCCGGCCAGAACCACGAGGCGCCGAGATCGATGGCGAGACCCGACAATTTGCAGTCGATCGACAGGATGCGCCCGCCCCAGCGTTGTCGCGCCTCGAACAGTTCGAAGTCCCGCCCGCGCTCCGACAATTGCGCCGCCAGCGCCAGTCCGCACAAGCCTCCGCCGACAATAGCCGTGTCCAACATGTCGCTCTCCGCATGATCCGCGACAGGGCCAAGCAAGAATCGCGCAGCTTTTTCCACTGCCGCTCAAAAACACGACAAAAAAGTCGTGATGCCGACGCACACGCCGGCTTTCCGACAGCATGAGGCGACTGGCGGAAAATTTGGCACAGATTTTGATGAAGGAGGCCGAGGGTTACAACAGGAGATGGGAATGAACCTCGCATCCGAATTCGCGAATTTGTCCAATGACGAAATCAAGGCCTTGCTCGATGGCGGCACGCTGACGATCTATTCCGTCGCGCGTCCGCTCAGCGCCGACATTCCGGTGGAATTCAGCAGCGCCTTGGCCAAATTCACCTTCGCGACGCCGGCTTTCGGCGCCGCCAATGGCGATTTCGAAACCCCGGCCTTCGTGGAAAGCCCGGTCGCCGGCGCCCATGTCGGCACGCCCGGCTTCGCGCGCGCCACCAAGGCCGATGGCGCGGTGGTCGCCGATTTCTCGGTCGGCCCCGGCCCGCGTGAAATCAAGCTCGGCGAAGTGTCGGTTTCGCCCGGCGCGCCGGTCAAGGTCGCCTCGTTCAAGTTCGGCTCCGCCGGCGACTGGCCGGAGCGTCCCGATTATTACAACGCCAAGCCGAAGCCGGGCTATGCCCTGGCGGCGCAGGACTGACCTTCGATCCTTTCCGGGGCGGCCCCGACAGCCGCCCCGTTCCAATCCAAAGGATTATTGCATCATGGCGACGACGCTGGTGAAAACGACGCAGGACGGACGCAAGCTCGAGGTGGTCGGCCAGGCGATCACGCTCGGCGGCAAGCTTGAGGCGGTGGATTTGTTTCCCGTCAAGGATCACCCCAATCGCTACAACATCCTCAAGGCCTTGCCCGACGCCGCCTATATGGCCGGCCGCGTGCCGCTGACCGCGGAAGAAGGCAAAGTCGCCCTCGAAGCCCTGGCGAAGGGCGAAGCGGAATTTCTCACCAATCCGAAAGCCATCGAGGAGCGCTTCCGTTTTGCGGCGCGCGCGCGGGAAGCCGAACTCGGCATCGAATGACGTTTCGGACCCGCCCGGCGCGCCGTGGCGGGTTCTTCCCCAAAACCGCGACCGTCATTGCGAGCCATGGGGCGTCGGAAGACGCCCCATGGCTCGCAATGACGGTCTTGGCGCTTAAATCCGCTCTTCGCGATAGCTGTGGGACATTTGCGCCACGCCCTCTTCCGTCCCGAAACAGGCGGCGAAATCGTCGCAATCGGAACAGACCGGCGACGGGCAGAGCGTAAAACCCTCGGAGCCGCAGACCATGCGATAGAGGAATTTCTTCCATTTCATATCGCCGGAATTGCGCGCCTTGAGCCGGGGAAAATGGCGCTGCATCAGTTGGGACAATTCGCCGCGATTGCGCAGGCCGAGATCCTGCCAGAGGTGATGCGGCTCCTGGCATCGCCGCGCGATCAGGACCGCCAGCGGCCGCACGAACTGGATCGGGCCCGAAGCGTACATCAACAGAATATCGACGACGGATTTCTCTTCCGGCCCGAGCGCCGGTTGCGCCGCGCCGGCCATGCCCGCCAGCGCGGCGGCGGCTTGCGGGAACAGCGCCGCCGCGAATTCCGAGAGCGCCGCGGCGCCGAGGCCGCTGGTCGCCGCCAGATTGGTTTCTTCCTCGCCCGCCTGGGCGATCGCTATCGCCAGAATGCTGGCGATGACATGCCGATCGAAATCCTCGCGCTGGGCCTGATCCTGGACGCGGGCGTCGCCCGCCTCCATCAGCCAGCGATAGGCGCGATCGGCGTTCATCAGGCGGCCAAAGTTTCGGGGCCGTGGGTCTGACAGTTCGCCGGACAGACGCGGGCGCAGGCGCCGCAGCCGATACAGGCGCCGGTGTCCGCCATCACCATGACCTTCTTCTCGACCTCATCGTCCTCGTCATCATCAAGCTCGACGACATCGCCATCCTCGTTGATGCCCTTGAGGGTCATCACCTCGCGGCCGCAGACCTTGTAGCAACGGCCGCAGCCGATGCATTTCTCCGCGTCGATCGTCAGCAGATAATCGGGCTTCCAGTCGCGCCCGTCACGCGCATTCGCCATCGGTTTCGTCTTTCTGTTTGCGGGAGCTTTTGGCGAACGCGCTAGCGACCGCCAAAAGCTCCTCAAGCCGTTTCGAGAGTCTTCAACTGTTCGCGCTTGGCCTCGAGCTCGGCGAAAGCGTCATAGGTTTTCTGCGCCACATCAAGGACCGTCTGCCAGTTGATCGGCAGCTCTTCCGACAGGTCGTGCAAATTCATCTTGGCGTTCATCGCGCGCGCCGAGAGCTTCTTGATCTCGGCCTTCAGGGCTTCAACGTCGCTCATCTTGAAACCTCAATATTTCGCCGCTTCGGGGAATTGCTCGATCATCTCCAGACCGGCCTTGACCTGCTTCTCGCCTTCTTCCGCGAGCTTGGCGAAGGTCTCGAAACCGAAGCGATGCACGTCGCGCAATTGCTTGTTGACGACGATCAGGCGACCGCCGATCAGCACCATCCGGCCGAAGCCCTCATGGCTCATCTTCAGCATCGGCGAGATCATGACGCGCGAGGAATGTTCGATGGCCAGGCCGATCGCATTGTAGAACAGCTCAAGCCGCCAGATCGTCTCCGGATCCGGATCCGCGATGATCGGGATCGACTTGCGCTGTTCCTTGGTGACGATGTAATCGGCGAGCAATTGCGCGTCGCTCTTGCTTTCCCAGGCGCCATGCGAATCCTGCGCGCGCCACACCTTGACCAGTTGCTTCAGGAAAGGCGATTCCGCAAGGATCGCGGCGTCGTCAATGATGGCGGCTTCAGTCATCTTGTCCTCTTTGATCTCGCCGGCCGCGCGCGTCCGGTCGTTCGAAAAATGCCGAAGGATCAGTCCTCGAAATTGAGGACGCGCTCCTTGCCCTTGCCCATCGCCTTGCGGATGAACGGCGGCGGATTGCCCTTGAGCATGTCCTGCAGCTTGTTCAGCAGGTCGTCGATCGCCTCGGGCTGCGACACCTTGATCGGGTGGATATTGTTCGCCACCACGCGCGCCGCGCCGGAGCCGCCGATCGCCGCCACATAGAGAATGGCGCAATCCTTCACGGCCTCGATCTTCGGCGCGAGTTTGTCCTCGTTGCCGTCTTCCTGCAGATCGCCGTCGAAGGCGATGGTTTCGAGGAAGCTGTGGCCATTCTCGTCCAGCTCATAGATCGAGATATTCTTCGCCCAGCCGAAATGCGCATCAACGCGCTTCAAGTCCTGTGTAGCAAATGCGACCTTCATCGACCTGCCCTCTCTCACCCAAACTCAGCTTGCAAGGCTCGTTGCAATCGCGGCGCCAGCTTCTTCCTCGGCGCCTTCCGCAGGGCCGGCGCCCCAGGGGTTGCGCCATTTGTCCGGCGTCACCTCGTGATGTTCCTCGCGATCGGCGATCAGCAGATTGGCCACCTGGAAAATCAGGTCGCGCGTTCCGCGATAGCCGACCGACAATTTGTGGCCGGCGCCAAGACGGTCGAACATCGGGATGCCCAGCCGATGGAACGGGATCTTCAGTCGGTCCGCAGCCTGGCGCCCATGCGAATGGGTCATCAGCAGATCGCAGCCTTTTTCGCGCGCCTGCGTTTCCAGGTCTTCGAGATCGCCGATCAGCACTTCCTCGGCGGGCAGTTTTTCCAGCACGGGCGATTGCGTCGTGGTGACCGCCGCCTCGATATGGGCGCCCATTTCGTGCAGGAAGGAGGCGACGTCATAGAGCAGGTCAGGCTCGGCGCCGATCGCCAGCTTGCGGCCGCCGATATGGAAATGCCCATCGAGCATGGCGTCGACCAATTGGCCGCGCTGGCGGCGATATTTCGCCGGCGCCGGGCGGCCGGAAATTTCGGTCAGGAAGCCGATCAGCTCGTCATTCGGCTCGAGCCCGCACAGGCGCTCGAACAGCCGATACGGGATCCCGGTCTTTTTCTGCAAGGCTTCCGCCGCCGCGCGCATATGGGCGCCGACGGCGATCGTCCAGCCGGCGTCCCCCATGGTCGCGACTTCATCGACGCCAACGCCGCCGATTGTGGTCGGCGTGAAATCGTCCGGGATGTGTCCATCGAGTGAGCCGCCGAGATCGGGCAGGAAGGTCGGCTCCAGGCCGAAATCCTCGATGATATTGCGCAATTCCTCGATGTCGCCGGGCGTCAGATGCGCGCCGGGCAGGACATTGACGCGAGTCAGGTCGCGCCGCGCCGCATTGGCCGGCGGCTCCACCAACTCCTCGACCAGCCGAGTGACGGCCTTTTCCCAACCGTCCTGAAAAGCGTCCTTGAAATCCGGCGTCGAGACATAGACGAGCGGAAAGTCCTTCAATTCCGGATGGTTCTGGCGGATCAGCTGGATATAGCCGTTGACGTCGTCGCCCTTGGTTTCGGTGACGCCGGTCGAGGCGATGCCGATGATTTCGGGCTTGGTGCGTTTGATGATGTTCAGCACCGCTTGTTCGACATTTTCATAGCCGCCAAGCACCGTCGCCACTTCGCTCATCGCGGTGGTCTGGAGCGGAATGGCTTCCTTGAAATGACGCACGAACAGCACCAGCCCGAACGACGTGCAGCCCTGCGAGCCATGCAGCAGCGGCATCGAACCGCGCAGGCCCATGAAGGCGAGCGCCGCGCCGATCGGCTGGCTCATTTTCAGCGGATTGACGGCGCAGGACTTTTTCGGAATGACGACCTTGGCCATAACCGTCACTCCGCCGCCACGTTGTGGCGTTCTGTCGGTTGTCCGACAACGGCCTGGGCTTCCAGAATTTCCTCGATGCGAATGGCGCAGGCGCCACAGCCGCCCGAGGCATGGGTCTTGTCCTTGACTTCGGCGACCGTGGTGAGACCGAAGTCGCGAATGGCGTCCTCGATCACGCCGAGCGACACGCTCTTGCACATGCAGACGCCCTTGGCGCGGCGGACCTCCTCGGCCTTGACCGGATCGGCAGCCAGCGCCGCCTCCTCTTCGGCGATCTGGGCGAGCGCCTTTTCTTGCCAGCTCTCGCCGGCTTTGGCCCAGGGCGCCGGCTTGCGCACTTCCTGCCACACCGGATTATACAGCGCCTTGTCGATTTCCTTGACCAGTTTCAACATGCCGACATAGCCCATATAGGCGTGGTGGCGTTCCTGGTTGATGTCGAGCCAGGGCATGCTCGCCTTGAGCGCGATGAACTGCGAACGACCGCCCGACAACATGATGTCGGCCTTCGCATCCTTCAGCATCTTGTACATTTCGCGCGGGGTCATATCCTCGATCATATGAGCGTCCTGGCCCATCAGCTCCTTGATGCGCTCCTTGTCCTCGCGCGTCGATTTCTTGACCGAGGTGCCGACCAGTTCGAGCCCGGCCTCCTGCAGCGCCGCGACCACCGACCACGACTTGACGCCGCCGGTAATGAGCAGAACCTTCTTGCCCTTGAAGCGCGGCTTGTATTTGGCGATCGCCGCCCAGGCGCTTTTTTCCTCGCGCGCGATCAGCTTTTCGGTGCGCTCCATCAGCTCTTCGGGCGCGCCGCGCTCAATCAGCAGCCGCGCCAGTTCGCGCAAGCTGTCGCTGCTGTCCTCGATCCCGTAGAACGAGCCCTCGAAAAACGGGATGCCGTATCGCTCCTCCATCTTGCGCGCGACATTGATCATGGCCTTGGAGCAGACCATCATCGAGGCGCGGGCGCGGTGCGCCGAAGCGACATCGGCGTAGCGGCCGTCGCCCGGAATACAGGACAGGATGCGGATGCCGAGTTCGTCGAGCAGCGGCTTCACCTGCCACAATTCGCCCGACAGGTTGAACTCGCCGATGATGTTGACGTCATAGGGCGTGGTGTATTCCGGTTCGGCGGTGCCGATGACGTGATCGAGCAACGCCTCGCCCGCCAGCTTGTTGCCGAGATTCTTGGGGCCGACAAAGCCCGGTGCATTGACCGGAATCACCGGCTTGCCGAATTTCTCCGACGCCGCCTTGCAGACCGCGTTGATATCGTCGCCGATCATGGCCGGAACGCAGGTCTGATAGACGAAGATCGCCGGCGGATCATATTTGTCGATGATTTCCTTGCACGACTTGAACAGCCGCTTCTCGCCGCCGAACACCACGTCGGTTTCGTTCATGTCGGTGGTGAAGCTGGTGCGCCACAGCGACGGGCCGGATGACGCCGCGCCGCGATTGTCCCAGCTATTGCCCTCACAGGCGATCGGGCCATGCACGAGATGAGCGACATCGGTGAAAGGCTGCAAGGCGATCTTGGCGCCGTCGAAGGCGCAGCCGCCGGCCGCGCCGCCCGGCTGCAATTGTTTTGTGCAGCCCTTCTTCTTCTCGGCCTCCGACTTGTTGGCGTTTTTGGCGCAGCTCGGCTCGTTGAAAACATCCTGGATGGTTGCCGAAAGAGAAGCCATGAAGATCTCCTGTCCGTTCGGCCGCGGCCTGTTCAGGCGCGGGACTGGCGGCGCCTGTAGGCTTCCCGCCAGTCGTGGGGTTTTGCCGGGAGGCAGCAAGTTTGGCGCCGCAACGGCCGCACGCGGGAAGGCCAAACAGAAAGGCCCGGAGCGCCATATGCGCTCCGGGCCTGATTGCGTGGGATTGTCGGTTTGTCGCCAAACCGACAACCATCGGGATCAACGAATGATGTCGAACGAATAGTCGGTCTTGGCCGGCATATTGGTGGCCAGGTCGATCGTGTCGAAGATCTTGTCGAGGATCTGGACCAGCACGTTCATGCCGCCCTGATAGCCCCACACCGGATAGCGGTGCTTGTGGTGACGGTCGAAGATCGGGAAGCCGATGCGGATCAGCGGGGTGCCCGTGTCGCGCTCCAGATATTTGCCGTAGGTGTTGCCGATCAGGAAGTCGACCGGATCGGTGAACAGCAGCGAGCGCATGTGCCACAGATCCTTGCCGGGATAGACCTTGCAGTTCTTGCCGAACGGCGAGGAGTCGAACAGCTCCTGCATTTTCTTTTCCCAGGCCTTGCCGCCGTTGGTGGCCAGGACCGTGGTCGGCTCGGCGCCGAGTTCGAGCAGGAACTCGGCCAGACCGTAGCAGAGGTCCGGATCGCCGTAGATGGCGAATTTCTTGCCGTGGATATGGGCGCTCGAGTCGGCGATGGCGTCGACCAGACGACCGCGCTCCTTGGCGAGCGATTCCGGGATCTCCTTGCCGGTCAGGCGGGCGAGGGTCATCAGGAAGTTGTCGGTCGCCTTGACCGAGATCGGGTGATTGAGAGCCACCACTTCCTGGCCATGCTCGGCGATCAGCGGCAGCGTCTTTTCGGTGCAATATTCCTGCATCGAAATGGTCGCCTTGGCGTGGATCGCATTGACCGCCTCGTCGATCGTGGTGCCGCCGTCATACATGCGGAACTCGCCGTCGGTCGGGGTGTCCCACACGTCGGAATTGTCGCCGAGGATCGTGTAGTTGATGCCGAACTCGCCGAAGATGCGCTTGATTTCGCGCAGGTTGCCGACGGTGTAGCCGTCGAAGCCGCCGAGGAAGTTGATCGAGTCGTTGGGAACGCGCTCAACCTTGTCGATGGTGCCGGCGCGGCCATCCCAGAAATAGGAGATGATGCCCTTCATGGCGTTGTCGTAGCCGGTGATGTGGCTGCCGACGAAGGCCGGGGTGTGAGCGAACGGAACCGGATAATCGTCCGGGATCGAGCCCTTTTCGCGCGCGGTCTTGATGAAGGCGTTCAGATCGTCGCCGATGACTTCCGCCATACAGGTGGTGGAGACGGCGATCATGTCCGGCTTGTACATGGCGTGGGTGTTGGCCAGGCCGTCGATCATGTTGTTGAGGCCGCCGAACACCGCCGCGTCTTCGGTCATCGAGGAGGAGACGCAGGAGGTCGGCTCCTTGAAGTGACGCGAGAAATGCGAGCGATAATAAGCGACGCAGCCCTGCGAGCCATGGACGAAGGGAATGGTCTTGGCGAAGCCCACGGCGACGAAAACGGCGCCGAGCGGCTGACAGGCCTTGGCCGGGTTGACGGTCAGAGCTTCGCGGGCGAAGTTCTTTTCCTTGTATTCTTCCGTCTTGGCCCATTCGCGGATGCGTTCGACTTCCGCCGGGTCACGAGCGTTCTCGAACAAGGCGCGCTTGTTCTTCAGCATCTCCTGATATTCAGGACCGCGGAACAGGTCAAAATGGTCTAGGACGTGATCGGCGTTCTGCGTCATGTTAATGCCCTCTGCTGTCGGTGGGTCACGACTGGCGCCTGGTTCTCGACGGGCGCCAGTCGCGCGCGGTCATTCGGCCGCGAGGAGTTTGGAGTCGGAGTCGTTTTTCCAGGGCGCCTTGGCCATTTTCCAGACCGGGGCGTTGATCGCCATGTCCATGTCGCGCGCGAAGATCGCGAAGCCGTCATAGCCATGATACGGACCGGAATAGTCCCAGGAATGCATCTGGCGGAAGGGCACGCCCATCTTCTGGAAAACGTACTTTTCCTTGATGCCCGAGCCCACCAGATCCGGCTGGACCTTTTCCACGAACTTTTCGAATTCGTAGCCGGTGACGTCGTCATAGATCAGCGTGCCGTCCTTCACATAATGCTGGGCGGTGCGCTGATAGTCGTCGTTATGCGCGAACTCGTAGCCCGTGCCGACGACTTCCATGCCGAGGTCTTCGTAAGCGCCGATAACGTGGCGCGGACGCAGGCCGCCGACATAGAGCATGACGGTCTTGCCTTCGAGGCGCGGACGGTATTTGGCGATGACCGCGTCCATCAGAGGCTGGTACTTGGCGATGACGCGCTCGGCGCCTTCCTTGATCTTGTCGTCGAAA
>NZ_JAYSBG010000008.1:0-27523 GCF_041915505.1 Rhodoblastus sp.
GTTCTCTCACGATTTCCTGACCCAATTTTTTGCCGGGTCAGCAGATTGCGGCGCTGTCAGCGCCATTGATTGCCGCAGCGACTCATGACGAAGCCCCGGATCGCCCGATTTTTTCTGTTCCTGTTCTTCCTTTCGGAACCGGCCTCGGGGGCGGAGGTGGTCTACGCCAATAAATGCGCCGCCGGCTATTACATGGCCTTTTCAGGCGACGTGGCGGGCGACGCGCCCAACACCACCAGCCAGAAGACCGTCAACTGCTTCGCCTGGAGCCAGTTCGTCGCCCTGAACTGGCCCGCCGCCGGCCATGGCAATGGCGAGGCCGGCGACCTTTCGCCGGTGCGGTGGCAGACTTTTCCCAGCGAATTCGACCTCTTCCGGCCCGACGGCTCGGCGCCCGCGTCGGGAGTCCATGCTTCGCTGCCGAAAGCTTGCGCCGCCCGCGTCGCCAAGGCCGGGCTGCGGCCGGACGAGGTGACCTTGCTGCAGGCGCCGGCAGGGCCGGGGAAAAAGCCCTTGCGGATCAATTCCAGCGAACAGGCGGGCGCGGCGGACAATGAGGCCGCGTGGGTCGGCGACAGCAATGGCGCAAATCTCTGGTACGAGATCCGCGTCAGCCCCAAGGAAGCCGATTTCATCATCGTCAACCGGCTCTTCAGACTCGACGGACAGGCCGGATTCATAGCTGCGGGCCATCCCTTCGTGCTGCCAAAGAGCGGCGAAGACAGCCCGGCCGCGACAATCGAACTCAAGGCGGCGTGGATGGAGGTCCCCGATCCGGCCAATCCGAAATGGTCTTATTTCAAGACCAGCGACGCAGCCATTCTCGACGCCTCGGGCGGGGATTGTCGCCTAACCCGCGTTGCGTTGGTCGGGCTGCACATCACGCAGAAGACAGTCGGACAGCCCAGCTTCTTCTGGGCGACCTTCGAGCATATCGACAATGTTCCCGACGGGAACGGCCCGGTCAGCGGCAGCTATAATCTCTACAGCGATCAATGCCGGCCGCAGCAGGTCAAGGTTGAGAACCCGCTTTGCCTTGCGGGGGCGGAAGCGGGCGCGGCTGCGAAAATGGTGACGATCACCTGCCGGCCGAACGCTCGTCCGCCCTATCATATCGGCGGCGATTGCCCGGCGCCGCGTGCGACCCAGACCACCCGCGACGTGGCGACCGAGCCCGACACGGATGACGTCAACGCCATGGTCCAGGCGAGCCTCGCCCAGACCTTTCCCAATTCGGTCTGGCAATATTACAAGCTGATCAACGTGCAATGGGCGCTGGCGCGGGCCGTCGATCCCGAGGCTCCGCTGGCCGGCTCCGCCCGCCTACCGACGACGCTGCCCTCGATTCCGGTTTCCAACACGACCATGGAGACCTATCTGCAGACGACCACCTGCACGACTTGCCACGTCAATGCGGCGCTGGCGAAGCCCCGCGCCTATTCCGCGGATTTCAGCTTCGTCTTCGAGGCGGCGGGGCGGTGAGCCTCCGACCTCAGGCATCGTTCCCGTTGTCATTGCCCCGGATTTTTGCCAGCGTCTGGCGAGGCAACGAAAAAGCAATACGAATCAGGTCATTATACTGGTGGTTCCGCAATGGGATCGATGAAAGGGACTACCGAAGTGTCGAATCGCCACTATGTCGAGGAGCTTCAATCCTCGCTCACCCAGACCGTGGCGGTGATCCGGGCCTTGGGCGAGTTGCGAGACCCTTATACCGCCGGACATGAGCGACGCGTTGGAGATTTGGCGGCCGCAATCGGCGGCGAACTGGGTTTCGAAGAGCAGCGCCGGCAGGGATTGCGTATTGCCGGCTATTTGCACGACATCGGCAAGATCGCGATTCCCACGGAAATTCTTTCGAAGCCAGGTCGTCTTAGTCCAGCAGAGTTTGCTTTGATCCAGGAGCATCCGGCGAAAGGGTACGAGATTTTGAGTAATGTCGACTTTCCGTGGCCGGTGGCGCTCGTCGCCATGCAGCATCATGAGCGGATGGATGGCAGTGGCTATCCGCAAGGGTTGAAGAACGAGCAGATCACAGTCAAGGCGCGGATCGTCGCCATAGCCGATGTGGTCGAGTCCATGTCCGCGCATCGCCCTTATCGGCCCGCGCACGGAATCGATCAGGCCCTTGCCGAGATTGAGCGCGGCAAAGGAACCGCGTTCGACGCCGACGCCGTCGACGCATGCCTCCACCTTGTCCGAAACAAGGGCTATAAAATCCACGACTGACAAAGGCTATGGTTTTCGCCGGCCGCGGCCAGCGTCGCTTCGATGCCGGTGGCGAGCGTGGCATGGCTGACCGGCGCGAAGTCTGGCGCATTCTGTGGGGGTAAAGCTCGGCAATGGAGGTCCCGAATTCCGGCTTCGGCATCGCCGATCGTCAGGATGGTATGAAATTGAAGCGGATCGATCTCTTCCTTGGCTTCTTCAAGCTCGGCGCGTTGGCGTTCGGCGGCACGGGGCCCTTGTCGCGGGCGATCATCGTCGATGACCGGCGTTGGCTGGACGATTCCGAATTCGCCGCGCTGCTTGGGCTGTGCCAGGCGCTGCCGGGAGCGAATACCTGCAATCTCGCGGTCATGCTCGGCGACCGTTTTCATGGCGCGGTCGGAGCGGTCGTCGCTCTGGCCGGTCTGATGACGGCGCCGCTGGCCATCGTGGTCGCGGCGGCGAGCTTCTTCACCACTTTTTCCGCTTTGCCAGATGTCCGCGCCGCACTTTTCGGCGCGACCGCCGCCGCCGCAGGCCTCGCCATCGGCACGGCCGTGAAAATGACGATCAAGGTCAAGTTCGACGTGGCGGTGGCGCTGTTGGCGAGCGCGGCTTTCGCCGGTTCGGCGCTGCTGCGTCTGCCGCTGCCGCTGATCCTCGTCGTGCTGGTTCCGGCCAGTTTCGCGCTGTCCAAAGCCAGGGCGCGGGCATGAACGAGGCGCCGCTCTCCTCGATCTTCCTGCGCTTCGCCGGCATTTCCTTGCTGGCGGTCGGCGGCGCGACAGCGGCTTTGCCGGAGGCGCAACGCCAGATCGTCGGCGAATTGGGCTGGATGACCAGCGCGCAATTCGCCGAGACCTTCGCCATAGCCCAGACCTCGCCTGGCCCGAATGTCATCACCTTCAGCCTGTTCGGCTGGCGGTTGGCTGGGCTCGCCGGCCTGATCGTGGCGACGATCGGCATATTGGGGCCCTCGTCTTTGCTGGCCTTCGGCGCGGCGCGGGCGATGCGACGGGCCGGCGAGGCGGCCTGGCTGGCGCGGCTCAAACAAGCGCTGATCCCGCTCGCCATTGGCCTGATGGCGGCCAATGGCTATCTTCTGGCGCGCGGGGCCGATTCCGGCCTGCTGACGACCGTCATCACGCTCGCTTCGGCGGCATTCGTGGCGCTGTCGCCACGCAGCCCGCTCTGGGCCATGGCCGCCGCCGCTGCTGTGGCCGTTTGCGCCGGTCGATTGGGATTCTTGTAAATCCGCCGTCCGAGGGACGGCTAGGAGCGAATGCCATAGGGCGTCTTTAGACGCCCGTTTTACAAACGGGCGATGGCCGAGCCGTCGCGAGGGGCGCCGCCCGTAGGGCGGCAGAGAGAAAATGAGCCGCATCGCTTATGTCAACGGCCGCTACATCCGCCATGCCGATGCCGGCGTGTCGATCGACGACCGCGCCTTTCTGTTCGCCGACGGCATTTATGAAGTGATCGAAATTTTCGACGGCAAGCTGATCGACGAGGCCGGCCATCTGGCGCGGCTGGAGCGTTCCGCGCGGGAACTGCGCCTGACCTTGCCGCTGGCGCAAGGCGTGCTGAAGCTGGTGCTGCGCGAACTGGCAGCGCGCAATCGCGTGACGGACGGCCATGTCTATCTTCAGGTCACGCGCGGGGCGGCGCGCCGCGACCATTTCTTTCCCAAGCCTGGAACGCCCGCGACCTTCGTGGCCTTCGCCCATCGGAGCGACCGCGCGGCGGCCGAGGCGAAGGCGCGCGCTGGAATCAAGGTGATCTCGCTGCCGGACATCCGCTGGAAACGCCCGGATATCAAGACGACAAGCCTGCTGCCCAATGTGCTGGCCAAGCAGCAGGCGCGCGAGGCCGGCGCCTATGAGGCCTGGCTGGTCGACGCGGACGGCTATGTCACCGAAGGCGCGTCGAGCAACGCCTGGATCGTGGACGGGCAGGGCGCTCTGGTCACGCATCCGGCCGATTCGGCCATTCTGAGCGGAATCACCCGGGCGCGCCTGTTCCAGATCGCCGCGGCGCAGGGGTTGGCGCTGGTCGAACGGCCTTTCACCCTGGAGGAGGCCTTTTCGGCGGGCGAGGCTTTCATCAGCGGCGCGACGACTCTGGTCATGCCGGTCGTGGCCATCGACGGCCGGACGATCGGCTCGGGCGCGCCGGGCCCGGTTTCCCTGGGCCTGCGCGCGGCCTTTCATGATTATGCGCCCGCGAGCGGCTGAGCCGGATGATCTCCTTTGGACGCTCCAAGGCAAAAGAAGTTCTTGCTTAGTTTCGGCGCTTGAGACTCTAATAGACAAAAGTGGCGTAAACGGACGCGTCGCCTGTGGCGCGTTGTCCGTATTGGAGCCGCGCCTGCGTCGTTGGGGTCGACGCAAGGAATAACAGAATAGGAATAAACATGGCGGTCGAACGCACACCCAATCTGCAGGATACTTTTCTCAACTATGTCAGAAAAAACAAGGTCCCGCTCACGATCTTCCTGGTGAATGGCGTCAAGCTGCAAGGGGTGGTGAGCTGGTTCGACAATTTTTGCGTGCTTTTGCGTCGCGACGGGCACTCGCAATTGGTCTATAAACACGCCATATCCACCATCATGCCCGGCCATCCGATCCAGATGTTCGATCCGGCGGAGGAAGGCGCGGACAAGTAAGACCAACGCAACGATTCTTTCGAGACCCGCTTGAACGAAAATCTGGCGCCCCTCAGCGGCGCTTCTCTTCCGAGACAGGAAGCCCGTCGTGAGGCGGGCGACCCTAAGCGTGGCTCCGCCAAGACCCGCGTCCTGGTCATCGGCCCCTATCTGACCGACAAGGCGGCGGCCTACGCCCCCGGAGACCTGCCGCTGCGCTCGCGCGAGGCGCGCATGGACGAGGCCGTCGGCCTCGCCGGCGCCATCGACGTCGAGATTGTGGGGCAGGAGATCGTGGCGCTGACGCAGATCCGGCCCGCGACTTATCTCGGCAAGGGCAAGGTCGAGGAACTGGCCGAAAAGATCAGGGAGGCGGAGGCGGAGCTGGTCGCCGTCGATTGCGCCTTGTCGCCCGTGCAGCAGCGCAATCTCGAAAAAGCCTTCGGCGCCAAGGTGATCGACCGCACCGGGCTGATTCTGGAAATCTTCGGCGAACGCGCCCGTACGGCCGAAGGCGCGTTGCAGGTCGAGCTCGCCCATTTGACCTATCAGAAATCGCGGCTGGTGCGGTCCTGGACCCATCTTGAGCGCCAGCGTGGCGGCTTCGGCTTCCTCGGCGGCCCCGGCGAAACCCAGATCGAGACCGACCGCCGCCTGATCCAGGAGCGGATGAACCGGATCGAACGCGATCTCGAAACGGTCAAGAAGACGCGCGGCCTGCATCGCAAGAGCCGGCGCGACGTGCCTTTCCCCATTGTCGCTTTGGTCGGCTATACCAATGCCGGCAAATCGACCTTGTTCAATCGCCTGACCAAGGCCGAGGTCTTCGCCAAGGATCTGCTGTTCGCCACGCTGGATCCGACGCTGCGCGGCCTGAAACTGCCGCATGGCGGCAAGGTGATCCTGTCCGACACGGTGGGTTTCATCTCGGACCTGCCGCATATGCTGGTTTCCGCCTTCCGCGCGACGCTGGAAGAGGTGCAGGAGGCCGACGTCATCCTGCATGTGCGCGATATTGCGCATGAGGACGCCGAGGCGCAGAGCGCCGATGTCGAAAAGATTCTGGGCGAGCTGGACGTGGACATCCATGACCATAGCCGGCTGATCGAGGTATGGAACAAGATCGACCTGCTGCCGGTCGAGGAGCGCGAGCGGTTGAAAGCCCGCGCCGCCCGCCGCGCGGAGGACGAACGCGCTTATGCCGTTTCGGCGATAAGCGGCGAGGGGCTCGACGAATTGCTCGCCGCCATCGAGGCGCGGCTGGCGCGCGGCCGCCCAGTACTGAGCCTGAGGCTCGACGCGGGCGACGGCGAGGGCCAAGCTTGGCTTTACGCGCATACCGAAGTGCTGTCGCGCCAGAGCGACGAGGACGGCCACGCCTTCTTCGACGTGCGCGTGGCGCCCGAACAGCAAGACCGGGTGCTGCGGCGTTTTCCGGGAGCGACGGCCTGAAGTCGTCCTGATTTCAGACTCGCGCCGCCCTCGGCAGCTCCAGTTTCGCGACGAACAGCCCGACCGTCCAGCCGAGCAAAGCGCCGGCCAGCACATCGCTGAGGAAGTGATAATCCGCGCCGAGCAGGCCGACCGCCATGGCCAGGACGGCCAGCGCGCAGAGCGGCCGCAGGCGTGGCGCCAGAACCCAGAGGCAGCCGGCGACGGCGCAGATGACGGTCTCATGGCCGGAGGGAAAGGCCGCCCAGCCGGCGCCGCCGTGAAAGGGCGAAAAGCCGAACGCGCCGTCGCGGATGAAGGACGGGTTGCCGCAGACCCAGGTTTCTGGCCAGGTGCGGCCGAAGGCGAGTTTCGCCAGTTCCTTGACGCCCATGGCCAGAAAAAGCGCGAGGGTCGCGCGCAGGGCGATCAGGCCGCGCGCGCCGAGGCTCTTGCCGAAGGCGAAAATCACCGCCGCCCAGCACAAAATCAGAACCGCCGCCAGTTCGATCCAGTCGAGCGCATGGGTCATCGCGACGAAGGGGCCGCGCGTTTCGTGGAAATGCTGGAAGGACAAGGCGGCCAGCGGCCGGTCGATAAAGAAGATCGACAGCAGGACCGCGCAAATCATCAGAATGGCGAGGATAACGCCGGTCGCAAAGGGATTTTGGGGCTTCATCATCGGCTCCGGGACGGGTTCTGGCTAAACCACGCCAACGACGGCTTGTTGACGTCAGACGCGGGTCGCTTCCTCCAGCTCGGCGGAAAGCTCCAGCCATTCCTCCTCCGCCGCCGTCAGCGCGCGCTCCAGTTCGGCGCGTTGGTGAGACAGCTTGGTCGCCTCGGCCGGATTGCGCTCGAAGGCGCGCGGATCGGCCAGCATCAGATCGATGCGCGCGATCAGGTCGCCGAATTTGGCCATCTTCTCCTCGGCGGCCTTGACCTTGCGCGCCAGCGGCGCGGCGTCCTTGCGGGCTTTGGCGGCGTCGCGTCGCGCCTCGGCGGCGCCGTTGGCGCCCGGTTCACGCCTCTTCTCGCCCTCCGCGCGGCCTTTCCGCGCCGAATCCAGCACGAATTTCCGATAATCGGCCATGTCGCCGTCAAAGGCCTGCACGCGGCCGTCGGCCACCAGCCACAGCCGGTCGGCGCAGGCTTCGAGCAGATATTGATCGTGCGAGATCAGGATCACCGCGCCCTCGAAATCATTGATCGCCTCGGCCAGAGCAGAGCGGCTGTCGATGTCGAGATGGTTGGTGGGCTCATCCAAAATCAGCAATTGCGGGCCGCTGAAGGTGGCGAGGCCCATCAGAAGGCGCGCTTTTTCGCCGCCGGAGAGGCTCGAAACCTTGGTGTCGGCCTTCACATTGGGAAAGCCGATCTGCGCCGCCCGCGCCCGCACCCTGGATTCCGGCGCGTCCGGCATCAGCCTTTGCACGGCGAGATAAGGCGTATCGTCGAGATTGAGGTCGTCGACCTGATGCTGGGCGAAAAAGCCGGCTTCGAGCTTGTTCGATTTGCGCAGCACGCCGGCCATCGGCTCCAGCCGCCCGCCCAGCAATTTGGCGAAGGTCGATTTGCCATTGCCGTTCGAGCCGAGCAGGCCGATGCGGTCGTCATTGGACAAGCTGAGACTGAGCTTCGACAGCACGGCGCGCTCGCCATAGCCGACCGAGACATTCTCCATGGCGATGATCGGCGGCGATAGCGGCTTTTCGGGCGAGGAGAACGAGAAGGGCAGCACTTCCTCGTCCACCACGGCCGAAGCGCTCTCCATTTTCTCCAGCATTTTCAGGCGCGATTGCGCCTGTCGCGCCTTGGTCGCCTTGGCGCGGAAGCGGTCGACGAAACTCTGCAGATGGGCCCGGCGCTCCTCCTGTTTCTTCAGGAATTTGGCCTGCAGCATTTTCGCTTCGGCGCGCTGGCGGGCGAAGGAATCGTAATTGCCGCGATAAAGCTGGAGCTTTGCCTGATCGAGATGGACGATATGATCGCAAACATCGTTGAGCAGGTCGCGGTCATGGCTGATGACGACGATGGTCGCCGGATAATTCGCCAGATAGGCGATGAGCCACAAGGTTCCTTCGAGGTCGAGATAATTGGTCGGCTCGTCGAGCAGCAGCAGGTCGGGCTTGGAGAAGAGCACGGCGGCGAGCGCGACGCGCATCCGCCAACCGCCGGAAAACTCTTTCAGCGCGCGATTTTGAGCGTCTTCGTCGAAGCCGAGGCCCGAGAGAATTTCAGCCGCGCGGGCCGGCGCGGCATGGGCCTCGATATCGGCCAGTCGCACATGGATTTCGGCGATTCGATGCGGATCCTGCGCGGTCTCGGCTTCTTCCAGCAAAGCGGTGCGTTCGATATCGGCCGCCAGCACGAAATCGATCAGCTTGCCGTCGCCGCCCGGCGCCTCCTGCTCGACGCGGCCGATGCGCGCGCCGCGCGGAATCGAGATCGTCCCGCCCTCGGCGGCGATCTCGCCGCAGACAAGCCGGAACAAGGTGGTCTTGCCGGCGCCGTTGCGGCCGACGAAGCCGACCTTGGCGCGCTCGGGCAGGGTCATGCCGGCGGAATCGAACAGCATACGCGGCCCGAGCCGATAGGTGAGATCGGTGACAGTGAGCATGATTTCGGCTTGTTCGCTGGCTTAGCAGGCGTTCTTGCCGCATTTCGCCAGCGCTTCGACTCGCGTCTGGAGCTGGTCGAAGCCGACGGCGCCGACGATGGCCTCGTCGCCGATCACATAGGAGGGCGTCCCGGTGAGGTTCAGCGCGTCGGCGAGCTTCATGGTCTGTTCGAGGCCGGCGCGGATCGAGGGATCCTTGAGGTCCTTCTGCAGCCGGTCCATGTCGAGACCCTGGTCTTTCGCGACGGCGAGCGCCTGTTCGCGTCCGACATGGCCTCGGGTCGAGAGCAGCTTCTGGTGAAACTCGAAGAATTTATCGCCGGAAATCTGCTTGCGCGCGGCGGAGGCGACCTGCGCCGCCTCGACCGAATCCGGGCCGAGCACCGGGAAATCCATCAGCACCACCCGCAGCTCCCGCTCAGACTTGATCAGATTGACGAGATCGCCCAGGGCCTTTTTGCAATAGCCGCAGTTATAGTCGAAGAATTCGACCAAGGTGATCTTGCCCTTGGCGTTGCCGACCACGCCGGGAAAGGTGGAATTGAACAAGGCGTCCCGGTTCTGCTCGATGACGCGGCGATGCAACTCGCCTTCCTCCAGCGCCTGTTTCTTCTCCAGCGCCACAGCCGCCTCGCGCAGCACTTCCGGGTGGTCGACCAGATAGGAATGGATGATCGATTCGATCTCGGTCTTCTGGGCGGCCGAGAAGGTTTCGGCCGAGGCGGGCGAAGCGATCGGGGCGAAAAGGAAGGCGGTCAGGCTCAAGCAGGCGGCGAGAATCGCCTTGCGGCTCTGGAGGAACATGGATAACTCCGGCGACAGATATTCATCCTGCTTAGCACTATTCCGGCCTTCGGGTCGAATTGCGGCGGCTTTTTCTTAGAAATTCTCATGACTCAATCCGCGAAAATCGTGTCTCCCGCGCGGCGTGCGGCCATCGCGCCGTTCATCGCCATGGACGTCAAGCGCGAGTCGAGCCTGCTGGAGCAGGCGGGGGCCGGCATCGTCCATATGGAGGTGGGCGAGCCCAGCGCCCCGCCGCCGCGCCGCGCGCGCGAGGCCGCCATCGCGGCTTTGGCCGGCCAGCCGGTCGGCTACACCGACGCGCTTGGCCTGTCTTCGCTGCGCGAGCGCATCGCCCGGCATTATCGCGTGACCTATGCGGTCGAGGTCGATCCGCAGCGCGTCGCGGTCACGACCGGCTCGTCGGGCGGCTTCATCATGGCCTTTCTCGCCCTGTTCGACGCCGGGGCGCGGGTCGCGATCCAGAATCCCGGCTATCCGGCCTATCGTAATATTTTCGGCGCGCTCGGCATCGAGGCGGTCGATCTGCCGGTCGATTCGTCCAACAGTTTTGCGGTGACGGCGGCGGCGGTCGAGCGGGCGGATGACGCGCATAAGCTCGATGGCCTGCTGCTGATGAGCCCCGCCAATCCGACCGGCGCCATGCAAAGCCCGGAGTCCCTGCGTCAGATCGCCGAGACCTGCGAGAAGCGCGGCATCAAATTCATCTCGGACGAGATCTATCACGGCCTGACCTATGACCAGCCGGCTCAGACGGCTTTGGCCTTTTCGGACCGCGCCCTGATCGTCAATTCCTTCTCGAAATATTATTGCATGACCGGCTGGCGCGTCGGGTGGCTCGTCGTGCCGCCCGAGCTGATCCGCACAGTCGAGCGGCTGCAGCAATCCTTGGCCATTTCGGCGCCGACCCTGTCGCAGATCGCCGCCGAGGCGGCCTTCGAGGCGACGGACGAGCTGGAGGCGATCAAGGCGGGCTATGGCCGCAACCGCGACATTCTGCTGAACGGGCTGCGGGGGCTCGGCCTCGACCAGCTCGCGCCCGCCGACGGCGCCTTTTATCTCTATGCCGACGTCAGCCGCTTCACCGACGATTCCACCGCCTTCTGCCACGATCTGCTGCATCGCGCCGGCGTCGCGGCGACGCCGGGCGTCGATTTCGACCCCGTGCGCGGCCATCTGGCGCTGCGGCTGTCCTATGCCGGCGCGGAGGCCGATATGGTCGAAGCGTTGAAGCGACTGAAGACCTTTCTGGCGCGCCGCTGAAGCCTTCCCGCGCGACGCGCGTCGCCGCCTTGTCCGGAAGGGCGGCTTTCGGCATCATGGGGCCAAATCGCTGAGGCGATCCGGCAAACATGACGGAGCAGGGGCGAACGATGGGCAGCCCAAGGGCCGATGTGGACGCCGCGCTCGACCAGCAACAGCGATGGCAGGCCGAGCTCAAGGAATTGCGGCGGATCGTTCTTGGATGCGGGCTGGACGAACAGTTGAAATGGGGCTGGCCCTGCTATTCGACGGGAGGCAAGAATGTCGTCCTGATCCACGCCTTCAAGGATTATTGCGCGGTCCTGTTTTTCAAGGGCGCCCTGATTGACGATCCGGATGGCGTATTGATCCAGCAGACCGGCAATGTTCAGGCGGGACGCCAGATGCGATTTGTCGGCCTGAAAGACATCGAGGCTGCGGAAGCCCTCTTGAAGCATTATGTCGCGCGCGCGGTTGAAGTCGAAAAATCAGGCGCGGCAGTTACTTATAAGCAGACTTCTGAATTTCCGGTTCCGGAAGAGCTGCAGGCCGCACTGGACGCGAATCCAACGCTCAAGGCCGCCTTTTCCGCGCTGACTCCGGGACGACAGCGGGCTTATCTGCTTCATTTCTCCGCGCCGAAACAGGCGAAGACCCGTGTGGCGCGCGTCGAGAAATCCATCCCGCAAATCATGCAAGGCAAGGGTTTGAACGATTAGGGTTCGATGATTGACGGTCCCGCTCGGACTCAAGCCGCGGGGGCGGGGGGCAGGATTTCGTCCGGCTCGCGCGCGGCGGCGATGCGCTGATATTCGGCCTGGATGTGCTCGTGGCCATATTTGCGTTCGAGCCGTCGCACCGTGAAATGGCCTTTGGCCAGGGATTGAAAATGCTCGATAAAGGCGACATTGATCGCCGCGCCGCCCACGGCGCCGAGCGCCGGCGTCGCCTGGGCGACGAGTTTCTGGCTGACGACCACGCCGAAACGCGCGGCGACGGCGGCCAGCAGCCGAAGGATGGCGGGAGCGGTCTCGTCGATCACGCTGCGGCTTGCGACATAGCGCGCGGCTTCCGAAACGGAGCGCGCCAGCACGCTGCGAATGGCGAAATAGCCGGAATCCGTGATGTTTTCGCCGGGCGCGCGGCCATCCAGCGCGAAAACCTCCAGACAAGCCAGACGCGTTTCCGGATCGCGCAGATCCTCGCCCTCGGCGCGAGCGATATCGGCGATCGAGCGCAACATCACGGTAGTGGTGACGGGCAGTTCGAAGGGCAGGCTGGCGATGCCGAACGCGCCGCCCGCCGCGCCGGAAGCCGCCGCCATGACCTTATGCGCGCGGTCGCGGTCGCGAATCGGCCGCCCCCACAGGCTGGCGAGCGCGACGCGCAGGCCCAGCTTCAAGGCGGCCATTGTGGCGCCGTCGATCGCCTTGATCGCCTTTTCCGGGGCCATGTCCTTGATGAGATTGACCTTGCGCCCGACAATATTGGCCAGCTTGAGCGCCAGCCCGACATGTTCGAGCCGCCGTACGGCGTCCATCAGCGCGGCGTGATCGGCCGGCGTCATCTGACTGGTGTCGATATCCGGGCGCATTGACGAAATCCCGCAGGGCCATTCCCCGTCCGACAAAAAATGTGGCCTTTTTTCGGGGAATCAAGCCCGGAATTAACCTTGGCGGCGGATCGAACGTTAACACGGCCGGATGTGCAAGCAAAAGGCGCGTGGCCCGGTTCGGCGCCGATCGATGTCAGAGGCCTTGAAAACGAGGCGACAGCGGCGAATGCGGACAATTTGATCCAATTCCATTATACATTATTATACTTAAGGCGCTCAAAGCAAAAAATGAAGGCATTTGTCTAAAATGCGGCATTTCTACTTAGCGGCATAACAAATTGAGGCGGTCATTATTGCTCTATCACAGGGGAATGACATGCGCCTTTCGTCTCTCGCCGGTTTTGCTCTCGTCCTCGCGGTTCTCGCGGCGCAGTCGAGCGTCGTCAAGGCCTTCGGCAACAAGGACGTAGCCTATGCCTCGGTTGGCGGCGAGACCAGCATTCCCTATGGTTGGATCGATTTCTGCCAGCGTTACAAGGGAGAATGCGCCGGCGCCGAACTGCCCGCCGTCGACGTGAACCTGACCGACAAGGCGATGCGCGAGATCCAGCAGGTCAACGCCACGGTCAATCATGCGGTGGAAGCCGTCCCTGATCTGGAGCATTGGGGCGTGGTCGACCGCTGGGACTATCCGATGGACGGCAAGGGCGATTGCGAGGATTACGCGCTGATGAAGCGCAAGGTCCTGATCGAGCGCGGCTTTCCGCGCCAGGCGCTGCTCATGACGGTGGTCCGCGACGAGAACAACGAGGGCCATGCCGTGCTGACCGTGAAGACCAATGGCGGCGAATTCATCCTCGACAATCTGTCGGACGAAGTGAAGCCGATCAACCGCATCGCCTATCGCCTGATGAAGCGCCAGAGCCAGCAGGACCCGAATGTGTGGGTCGCCTTGGGCCCCTCCGCCGCCCCGGTCGTCGCCTCGCGGTGATTGGATCGCACGGACATGGAAACCCCGTCTCGGCGGGGTTTTTCTTTTGAGCTTTGCGCGCGCGCGCATTAAGACCGACGGCTCATCAAGGGGCCGATGGCGTGCGCGTAGACCTGTTCGATTTCGATTTGCCCGAGGAGAGAATCGCCCTGCGGCCTGCCGAGCCACGCGATTCCGCGCGGATGCTGGTGGTCGCGCCGCAGAGCTTCGAAGACGCCCACATCCGCGATCTGCCCGGCTTCCTGCGGCCCGGCGACGTGCTGGTGGTCAATGACGCCAAGGTGATTCCGGCGCAATTGTTCGGTTATCGCCGGCGCGGCGAGGCCGTCGCCCGGATCGAGGCGACCCTGCACAAGCGCGAGGATTCGTCGCATTGGCGCGCCTTCGTGCGGCCGGCCAAAAAGCTGAAAATCGGCGAGAAAATCATTTTCGACGATCCGGGCGAGGGCGCAGCCTGTCAGGCCGGCGCGCTCTGGGCCGAAGTGGCCGAGAAGGACGAGGGCGAGGCGCTGCTGTCCTTCAACCTGTCGGGCCCGGCGCTCGACGACGCGATTTTCGCGCTCGGCCATATGCCGCTGCCGCCCTATATCGCCGGGCGCCGGGCCGAGGACGACAAGGACGCCCGCGACTATCAGACCCTGTTCGCCGAGAAATCCGGCGCGGTCGCCGCGCCGACCGCCGGGCTGCATTTCACGCCGGAACTGGTCGAGGCCATCGGCAAGGCGGGCGCAACGGTCGAAAAGGTCACGCTGCTGGTGGGGGCGGGGACGTTCTTGCCGGTCAAGGCCGAGGACACCGCCGACCACAAGATGCATTCCGAATGGGGAACGGTGACGCCCGAGGTCGCTGCGCGGCTCAACGCGGCGCGGGCGCGGGGCGAGCGGATCGTCGCGGTCGGCACCACCTCGTTGCGCATATTGGAAAGCGCCGCCGCGCCCTCCGGCGAGATCATGCCCTTCGCCGGCGACACCGCCATTTTCATCACGCCGGGCTATTCCTTCCGCGCGGTGGACGTGCTGATGACCAATTTCCACCTGCCGCGCTCGACCCTGTTCATGCTGGTCAGCGCCTTTTCGGGGCTGGAGCGCATGCGCGCCGCCTACGCCCACGCCATCGAGGCGAAATATCGCTTCTATTCCTATGGCGACGCCTGCCTGCTGCTGAGACAGTAAGCCGGTTTCAGATGAACCGCACCGCGACAACGGTGAGGGCGGCGATCCAGGCGGTCTCAAGCACCATCACCGCGATTGGCTTCCAACCCACCGCGGCAAGGTCCTTGAACGAGGTCTTCATGCCGAGCGCCGCGATTGCGGTGACCAGACACCAGCGCGACAGGTCATTGGCGGCGTCCGTCGCCACCTTGGGCAACAGGCCCAGGCTGTTCGCCATGACAAGAGCAGCGAAACCGACCAGGAAAAACGGAAGGTTCACCTTCGCGCTGTTCTGGCCGGCCTTCGCGCGCCGGCTCACGATGAATGCGATGGTGAAGACGACCGGCAGCAACATGCTGACGCGCAGGAGCTTCACATAGGTGGCGACGTCGCCGGTTTCTGGCGAGATCGAATAGCCTGCGCCCACGACCTGCGCCACGTCATGGATCGTGCCGCCAAGGAAGATGCCGGCGTGAACATGATCGAAGCCGAGCGCCGTCACGAACAACGGATATGTGATCATGGCGATGGTGGACAGCAGCGTCACCGTGACCACAGTCAGAATGGTATCTCTTTCGCTCTCGCTCGTTCGTGGCAGGACGGATGCGATGGCGAGGGCCGCCGACGCGCCGCAGATACCGACAGCGCCGCCTGACAACACGCCGAACGACCGACTGAGGCCGAACCTTTGCGCGACGAAAGCGCCAAGAGCGATGGTGCTGACGATGGCCGCTATGACGGTCGCAATCGGCATCGCGCCCAGTTCGAGGATCTGATGCGCGGTAATGCGCGCCCCGAGCAAAGCGACGCCAACCCTCAACACCGCTTTCGAGGCAAACTCGATGCCGGCGACGCAGCGGCCCTCCTCGTAAAGGAAATGGAACGTCATTCCGAACAGGAGGGCGAACAGCATCACCGGAGACCGGTATTGCTGCGATAACCACGTGGCGGCCAAAGCAATCGTGGCGGCCACCAGCAAGCCGGGATAGGTCCGCTGAAAGAAGGCTTGCCATTTCCCCGATTGTGTCAGGGCGGGAGCGCTCGATCCCGCCGCCAAACCTTCCATTCCGTCATAGGACTGGAAGATCGCATGCACGGAAGCTGTGTCTGTATCGAGATCGGAGCTCATGATACCTTCCCGTCGCCGATTTTTCATTTTCCGGACATACCAGATCTCGAATTCATGACATCGTGCATCCGGGACGGCGACGCTTCAAGGGGAGCGAGACGGCGCCGCGCGGGAAAAGCCTTGGCCTTCCGCGCGGCGGGCTATAATTTGCGCGCCAAATTCACCTCCCTGAGGCGTCATGTCCGCGAAAGAAACCTTCTACCTCACGACCGCGATTCCCTACGCCAATGGCGCGCCGCATATCGGCCACGCCTATGAGCGGATCGCCTCCGACGCCTTCACGCGCTTCCACCGGCTCGACGGCCGTGACGTGCTGTTCGTCACCGGCATGGACGAGCATGGCCTCAAAATGCAGCAGACGGCGCAGCGGGAGGGGATTTCGCCGCTGGCTCTGGCCGACCGCACCGCCGCGCAGTTTCAAGCCATGGGCGAGAAGCTCAACGCTTTGGCCGACGACGTCGTGCGCACCACGCAGGCGCGTCACAAGGCGACCGTGCAGGAAATCTGGCGCCGC
This sequence comes from Rhodoblastus sp., assembly GCF_041915505.1. Taxonomy (GTDB): domain Bacteria; phylum Pseudomonadota; class Alphaproteobacteria; order Rhizobiales; family Beijerinckiaceae; genus Rhodoblastus. The sequence continues at coordinate 16,290 of NZ_JAYSBG010000008.1, forward strand.
ATGGCGGCCAAGGGCGACATTTATCTGTCGAAATATTCCGGCTGGTATTCGGTGCGCGACGAAGCCTATTACGACGAGAGCGAGCTGACGCAGAACGCCGAGGGCAAGAAATTCGCGCCCACCGGCACGCCGGTCGAATGGGTCGAGGAGGAGAGCTATTTCTTCAAGCTCTCGGCCTATGCCGAAAAGCTGCGGGCCCATTACGAGGCCCATCCGGATTTCGTCGCGCCGGAAAAATATCGCAACGAGATCGTGGCCTTCGTGAAGCGCGGGCTGAACGATCTGTCGATCAGCCGCACCACCTTCGACTGGGGCATTCCCGTGCCCGGCGACGAGCGGCATGTGATGTATGTCTGGGTCGACGCGCTGACCAATTACCTCACGGCGACCGGCTTTTTCGAGAACGGGCCGAGGGCAAAATTCTGGCCCTGCGACGCCCATGTCATCGGCAAGGACATCACCCGGTTTCACGCCATTTTCTGGCCGGCCTTCCTGATGTCTGCCGATCTGCCGCTGCCGAAACAGATCGTCGTCCACGGCTTCCTGTTCAACCGCGGCGAGAAAATGTCGAAATCGGTCGGCAATGTCATCGACCCGATCGCGCTGGCCGATCATTACGGGGTGGACGCCCTGCGCTATTTCTTCCTGCGCGAGGTGCCCTTCGGCCAGGACGGCAATTATTCGCATGAGGCCATCGTCCAGCGCATCAACGCCGATCTGGCCAATGATCTCGGCAATCTGGCGCAGCGCTCGCTCTCGATGATCGCCAAGAACGGCGGGCGTGTCCCCGAACAGGGCGAGGTCCAGCCGGCGGACGCCGAATTGCAGACCAAGGCCTATCAGGCGGTGGAAAAAGTCCGCACGGCGATGATCGGCTATGCGCCGCATCAGGCGCTGGGCGAGATCTGGGCGGTGGTTGGCGAAGCGAACCGTTATTTCGCGGGGCAGGAGCCGTGGAAACTCGGCAAGACCGACCCGGCGCGGCGCGACGCCGTGCTGTTCACCACCATCGAGACCCTGCGTGTGGTAGGCATCCTCTGCCAGCCCTTCATCCCGGCGGCGGCGGCGAAATTGCTTGACCTTCTCGCCGTGCGCGCCGACGAGCGTGATTATATTTACGCAAGGCCGGAGCACCGGCTGTTCGCCGGCGCGGATTTGCCCGCGCCCGCGCCGATCTTCCCGCGCTATGTCGAAGCGGAAGAGCCGGCGAAAGGAGCCGTTTCGTAATGCTGATCGACACCCATTGCCATCTCGATTTCCCGGAACTGTCCAAGGACCGCGCCGCCGTGCTGGCGCGGGCCAAGGCCGCCGGCGTCGCCCGGATGATCACCATCTGCACCGAGATCGAGAAATTCGACGCGATCCGCGCCATAGCGGAGAGCGACGACGATATTTTCTGCTCGGTCGGCACCCATCCCAATCACGCCACCGACGAGCGCGAATTCTCCACCGACGAGATCGTCGCCCTCGCGGTGTATGAAAAATGCGTCGCCATTGGCGAGGCGGGGCTCGATTATTATTACGACCGCGCCCCGCGCGACCGCGCCCATCGCGTGTTCCGCGCCCATATCGACGCTGCGCGCCAGACCGGGCTGCCGCTGGTCATTCACACCCGCGACGCCGATGCCGATATGGCCGCGATCCTGACAGAGGAGACGGCGAAAGGCCCGTTCAAGGCGCTGCTGCATTGCTTTTCCTCCAGCCGCGATCTGGCGGAGGCGGCGCTGAAACTTGGCCTCTATGTCTCGTTTTCCGGCATCGTGACCTTCAAGAATTCGCAGGAATTGCGCGATATCGCCAAGGACGTGCCGCTGGAGCGGCTGCTGGTCGAGACCGACGCGCCGTTCCTCGCGCCGACGCCGCATCGCGGCAAGACCAATGAGCCGGCCTTTGTCGCGGAAACGGCCCGGGTCCTCGCCGAGGTCAAGGGCGTGTCTCGCGAGGAGCTGGCGGCGATCACCACCGCCAATGCGCAAAGATTGTTCGACAAAATGCCCCCGCTCGCCGCATGAGGCTCGACATCACCATATTGGGCTGCGCCTCTTCGGCGGGCGTGCCTCGGGTCGCCCAGGGCTGGGGCGAATGCGACCCCAATAATCCGAAAAACCGTCGCCGCCGCTGCGCCATTCTGGTCGAGAAACAGGGCGAGCGCGAGCCGACCCGGCTGCTGGTCGACGCCGGTCCCGATCTGCGCGAGCAATTGATCGACGCCGACGTACACCGGGTCGACGCCGTGCTGCTCACCCACGCCCATGCTGACCATATCCACGGCCTCGACGACCTGCGGCCGCTGACCATGGCCATGCATCGCAAGATCGACTGCTATCTGGACGATCCGACCTGGCGCTCGGTCGGCCTGCGCTTCGATTATCTGTTCGAGACGCCGCCCGGCAGCAATTACCCGCCGCTGCTCATTCCACATTTCTTCCAATATGGCCGCAGCTTCCGCCATGGCGGGCCGGCCGGGGATATCGACGTCCTGCCGTTCCGGCTCAACCACGGCGATATCGACGCGGTCGGCTATCGTTTCGGCGCCTGCGCCTATACGCCGGACGTCAAATATATTCCGCCCGAGAGCCTGGATTATCTGGAAAATCTCGATCTGTGGATTGTCGACGCCCTGCGCCACAAGTCCCATCCGAGCCATCTCTCGGTCAGCGAAACCCTGCAATTGATCGCGCATTTCAGGCCGAAGCGCGCGGTGCTGACCAATCTCCACACCGATCTCGATTACGAGGCGCTGCGCCGCCATCTGCCGCCCAATGTCGAGCCGGCTTATGACTTCATGCGCCTGAGCGTCTGACCTTGGACCGGCTCGCCGAACATTACACCCTTTGCGGCGCGGCTTTGCGCGAAAGCGACCGCGACCGCTGGCTGGCCTGCCTGTTCGCGCCGGACGCCGCGCGGCCGCATCTGTTCGCGCTTTACGCCTTCAACGCCGAAACCGCTCGCATCCGCGATCATGTCTCGCAGCCGATCCTCGGCGAAATGCGGCTGCAATGGTGGATCGACGCGCTCGAAGCTCCGGACGCCAACACCTTCCGCGCGCATCCGACCGCCGACGCGCTGCTCGCCACCATCGCGACTCTGGGACTGCCGCGTCAGGAGGTTCTGGACCTGCTAGAGGCGCGGCGCTTCGATCTTTACGAGGATCCGGCGCCGGATATGGCCTTTTTCGATCGCTATTGCGACGAGACCGGCGCGGCGCTGTTTACGCTGGCCCATCGCGTCATAAGCGGCGGGCGACCCGCCGCCGATCAGACCGAAGCCGCGACGCTCGCCGCGCGCCATGGCGGGCGCGCCTACGCCATTGTCGGCCTGCTGCGGTCGCTGCCCTGGCATGTTGCGCAACGGCGCTGCTACCTGCCGGGCGATCTTCTCACCCGACACGGCCTGGCGGCGCGCGATCTTTTCGCCCGCGACCGGACGCCGGCCGTCGCGGCCGCGCTGGCGGAGCTGCGCGCTCTGGCGCGCGACAATCTGACAAAAGCGAAACAAGCTGTTCTCTCCCTGCCGCGGCCGGAGCGCGAGGCTTTCCGCCTTCTCGCTTTGCCGCCGCTTTATCTGCGCGAAATGGAGCGCCGCGATTACGACCCTTATGAGACGCAGGTCGATGTCGCGCTATGGCGCCGCCACTGGGCGCTTTGGCGCAAAGGTTTTTAAAAGCCGAAAATCTGCTCGCGCAGGGCGTCCTCGTAAGCCTTTTTGGCTTCCTTGACCCGGGTGCGGATTTCGTCTTCGGCGAAATGAGCCTGTTCCCAAAGGTCGATCTTGGCGACGTCGTGATCGACGGAGGCCAGATCCTCTTCATGCTTGATCGCGGCGATCCATTCCTCGACGACGGCCTTATAGGCTTTCTGCAGGGCGTCGAGTTGAGCGGTATCGGTGTCCATGAACGTCTCCTTTTCCCGCAGACTAGGCCCCGCCTGTGAAGGACACGCGACAATGGCTCCGGTCAGGTGGGCGGCGGGCCCGGGATTTCCTTGCGCACGGCGGCGGCGAAGGCCTTCAGCCCGCAATTGATGCGCAAGGGATGCAGCTTGCCGCCCTTGGGCCACGCCTGATAGGTCACGATGCTGCGCGTGATCGAGACCACCCGGTAATTCTCGGCGCCGGCCGAATAGCATTTGCCGGGTTCGATCGCTTCTTCGGGCATCGGCATGGTTCGGGCTCCTTCTGGTGGCTCAATGTTCGTCGGGTTTCTGATGTTTGACGTGGCGGGCGAGAAAGGCGCCGGCCGCATCGGCGCTTTCGGCGTCGATGGAATGGCCGAGCCCCGGACGCCTAAAGCTCCAGACCGGCGCGCTGCGCGCCTTCAGCGCCTCTTTCAGCGCCAGCATGGCGGCAAAGGGCGCGACGGGATCGTCCTCGCCATGCGCCAGCAGGGTCGGGGCGGGAGAAACCAGAGCCTCCGCCAGAGCCTCGGCGCGATAGGCCCCGGCGATTCCGACCAAAGCCGCGAGCTGTTGCGGGCGGCGCAGTCCGACGGTCAAAGCCAGTTCGGCGCCTTCTCCGAAGCCGACCAAGGCGAGATGGGAGGCCGGCAGGCGGGTTTGAGTCAGTTGCGCGTCGAGAAAGCCGTCGAGCGCCGCCGCGGACTCGCTGAACGATTCCTCCGGCCGAACCGGATCGCGCCAGACCGCTTGGCCTTGGGCGTCGCGAAAGGGCGCTTCGAGCGCGAGGAAATCCGCCTTGATCATCTCCGGCGCCCAGCCCAGCGCCAGATCGGCCATGTCCTGCCCGCAGCCGCCTTCGCCATGCAGCAGCACGACCAGATAGACCGGCTTGCCGCAGGACAGAGCGGCGAGTTTCGGACCTTCGATGATGTCGGCCATGGCTTTCCCGAGCGGTTTGACTGCGCCAATCAATATTCGTGCCGCATGGCGCGGCGTCTCGGCCGGCGCCCTCTGGCCCGTTCCCTGCTTCGATCCATGTCGCGTCGCCTTCGCGACAGCGGGCGCGGCCACGCAGAGAAGGGATGGACATCATGACGCTCGACCTCAAGGGAAACTGGACCGACGCCGATCTCGCCAAGCTTTTGGCGTCGCAGGTCGATGACCGCGACTGGCGGCTGGAGGTGGACGCCGCCGGAATCGCCTCGCTCGCCGACAAGACCGCCAATCCGACCGGTCCGGATTATGACGAGACGCTGCATTGCTTTTTGGAGACCTGGATGGCGGGGACCGATTTCGTCGGTCCCTCGGCGGCCGGCGACAAGGTTCTGGTCGGCAAGATCGCGAAGGCGCTGCGCGAAAATTACCCCGCGCTCAAGGGACCCAAATTCGTCTATGTTTCGTTGTAGGTCTGCTGCGGCGCCGAAGCCGCCAATTGCGAAATGGGGCGAGGCGGACGATGCGCGGCAGGAAAAATCCGTTCATGAGCGCCTGGCTCAGCGGCGCCAACAAGGCGGCCAATACGGCGATGGGCGCGGCGCGGGTCCGCATCATGGCCGAGGCGAAGCGTCAGCAATCCGACATGGCGCGCGCCATGGGCAAGGCGATGGGCTCGCTCTGGAGCGCGCCGCTCGCCTTCACGACGAAGAAACCACGCAAGAAGCGCAAATAATCACGACGCCGAGTCGAGCCAGACGCGCAAATCCGCCTCGGCCCGCGCCGAGAGCGCGCGCTTTTTCGCGATTGCCTTTTCGGGCCCGCGCATACGCTTGCCGTCGGGCGCCTTGGGTGTGAAATCAAGCGGCGGAAACAGGCCGAAATTGACATTCATCGGCTGGAAGCTGCGCGGCCCGGCGTCGATGGTTTCGATATGGCCGCCGGTGATGTGGTTGAGCAGGGCGCCGATAGCGGTCGTCTGCGGAGGCGGCGGCAGTTCGCGCCCCAGACGCTCAGCGGCGGCCATCCGTCCGACGATTAAGCCGACGGCGGCGCTTTCGACATAGCCCTCGCAGCCGGTGATCTGGCCGGCGAAGCGCAGGCGCGGCTGCGCCTTGAGCCGCAACGCCCTGTCGAGAACCTTGGGCGAATTCAGGAATGTATTGCGGTGCAGCCCGCCCAGGCGGGCGAATTCCGCCCGCTCAAGGCCGGGAATGGTGCGGAAGGTCTCGATCTGCGCGCCATACAGCAGCTTGGTCTGAAAGCCGACCATATTATAGAGCGTGCCGAGCGCGTTATCCTGCCGTAACTGGACGATGGCGCATGCCTTCACGGTCGGGTTGTGCGGATTGGTCAGGCCGACCGGCTTCATCGGCCCGTGGCGCAGGGTTTCGCGGCCGCGCTCGGCCATCACCTCGATCGGCAGGCAGCCGTCGAAATAGGGCGTCTTTTCGAAATCTTTGAATTGCGTCTTGGGGCCTTCGATCAGAGCCGTGACGAAGGCGTCATATTGCTCGCGGTCGAGCGGGCAATTGATGTAATCCGCGCCGCTGCCGCCGGGACCGGCCTTGTCGTAGCGCGACTGGAACCAGGCCTTGTCCATGTCGATAGAATCGAAATGCACGATGGGCGCGATCGCGTCATAAAAGGCCAGCTCCGCCTCGCCGGTCAGCGCGCCTATGGCCTCCGCCAAAGCCGGCGAGGTGAGGGGGCCGGAGGCGATGATCACATTGTCCCAATCCGCCGGCGGCAGCCCGGCGACCTCCTCGCGGCGGATCGTGATCAGCGGGTGTTCTTCCAGCGCGGCGGTGACGGCGGCGGCGAAGCCGTCGCGGTCAACGGCCAAGGCGCCGCCGGCCGGCACCTGATGAGCGTCGGCGCAACGCATGATGAGCGAATCCATCGCGCGCATTTCCCGATGCAGCACGCCGACGGCATTGGTCTCGGAATCATCCGAACGGAACGAATTCGAGCAGACCAGTTCGGCGCAAAATTCGGTCTTGTGCGCGTCGGTGGCGCGCACCGGGCGCATTTCGTGCAGCACGACCGGAACGCCGGCGCGAGCGATCTGCCACGCGGCTTCTGAGCCGGCGAGGCCGCCGCCAATGATATGGACGGGTGAAAGAGCGTTGTTCATACGCGAGGTTCGGACTTTTTCTGCTTGAGGGGCGGGCGCGCGATAACGCGATCGTCGGTCGAAAAGCCCATTTCGCGTCAGGGCGTTTCCGCGTCAATGCAAATAATATTACCCGGATAAAATTGACACGATTATTTTATCCGGGTAATAATTGCTCAGATCGGAGCGCCTCATGACGAATGCCTTGCCTTCTTCTGTCACCATTTTCGCCGGAACGACCCGCGTCGCCCAGGCCGCCACACCCTATGCGGGCGCCATCGCGCGGCAATTGCTCAGCGACGATCCCGCCGCGCGTCTGCTGGTCTTCGAGGACGGGACCGGCCGGCAGGTCGATCTCGATCTGCGGGACGAAGCCCAGGCGCAGCCGACGGCGGAAGACCCGTCCGCCGGCGACGCGCGCGGGCGCGGACGGCCGAAGCTCGGCGTGGTCGCCCGCGAAGTCACCCTGCTGCCGCGCCATTGGGATTGGCTGAACGGCCAGCCCGGCGGCGCTTCGGTCGCCTTGCGCAAGCTGGTGGAACAGGCCCGGCGCGACCAAAGCGAGAGCGACCGCCGCCGCGAGGCGCGCGAGGCGGCCTATCGTTTCGTTTCGGCCATGGCCGGCGATTTCCCCGGTTTCGAGGAGGCCTCCCGCGCTTTGTTCGCCGGCGATCGCGGATCGTTCATCGAGCGGACAGTCGCCTGGCCGCAGGATGTCGCGGCTTATGCGCGCTGGCTCGCCTTTCGCGACGCGGCCTGAAGGCGGCGAAAAAGGAATGTTGCTCGCCTTTGGCCGCGCGCCGTGCTAACCGCTTGACGAAAAGAGGGTCCAGGAAACCGCAATGGCCGATATTTTTCGCGAAGTCGACGAAGACGTCCGCACAGATTCTCTGAAGCGGCTGTGGTCGAAATATTCCATCGTCGTCTTCGGTCTCGCCGTCGCCATTGTGGTCGGCACGGCGATTTTCGTCTTCCTCCGCCATGAACGCCAGACCCGCGCGGAAGCCGCCGGCGCGGCTTATGAAGCGGCGCAGGCTTTGGCCGCGGCCAACAAGCCCGATGCGGCGGCGGCCGCCTTTGACGATCTCGCCAAGAACGCGCCACAAGGCTATCAGGCGCTCGCTCGGATTCGCGCGGCGGAGGAGCGCGCCCAGCTCGATCGCATGGCGGCGGTCAAGGAATTGGACGCTCTGGCCGCCGAAGCCGGCGCCGACAGCCTGCTGCGCGACGTCGCCCGCCTGCGCGCCGCGATGTTGCGCGTGGACGAGGCCGGCAAGGCTGAGCTCGAACAACGCTTCTCGCCGCTGCTCGATGGCCCCTTCCGCCATACCGCGCGCGAATTTCTCGGCCTTGCCGCCCTGAAGCGCGGCGATTTCGAGGGCGCCGGCAAATGGTTCGACCAGATCGTGGTCGATCCGAACGCCCCGGAAAATCTGCGCCAGCAGGTCAACGCCTATCTGTCGCTGGTGCGCGGCGGCGGCAAGTTCACGCCGCCGGTCGCGGAAAAGCCCGCCGCGCCGGCGCCCGAAAAGGCGGCCCCGTCGAAATAATGTCCTTCACCGTCGCCATCATCGGCCGTCCGAACGTCGGCAAATCCACGCTTTTCAACCGGCTGGTCGGAAAGAAGCTGGCGCTGGTCGACGACCAGCCCGGCGTCACGCGCGACCGTCGCGCCGGCGACGCGAAGCTCGGCGACCTGCATTTCACCATCATCGACACGGCGGGCCTTGAAGAGGGCGCGGCGGAAACGCTCTCGGGCCGCATGCGCGCCCAGACCGAGGCGGCGATCGACGACGCCGACGCGATCTTCTTCGTGATGGACGCGCGCGTCGGCGTCACGCCGGAAGACCGCCATTTCGCCGCTTTGGCGCGCCGCGCCGGCAAGCCGCTGATCGTGATCGCCAACAAGGCCGAGGGCAAGGCCGGCGAGGCGGGCGCCTATGACGCCTTCGCGCTCGGCCTCGGCGATCCGGTTGCGCTTTCCGCCGAACATGGCGACGGCTTCGCGGAGCTTTACGGCGCCTTGCTCGCGGCTCTGCCGGAGGAAACGGCGCTTTCCGAGGATGAGGACGACGCGCGTCCCGCGCTGGTCCTCGCCGATGACGAGGATGGCAGCGAACTCGACCCGACCAAGCCGCTGCGGATCGCCATCGTTGGGCGGCCTAATGCGGGGAAGTCCACGCTCATCAATCGTCTGCTCGGCGAGGAGCGGCTGTTGACGGGGCCCGAGGCCGGCGTCACCCGCGATTCCATCGGCGTCGAACATTTTTGGCGCAAGGGTGAGCGCGACGATGCGCGGCGCTCGGCCTATGCCGGGACAAGCGTCGAACGAGCCTTGAAGGTTTTCGACACGGCGGGCCTGCGTAAACGCGCGCGGGTCGATGACAAGCTGGAAAAGCTCGCCGCCGCCGACGCCTTGCGCGCGGTGAAATTCGCCGAGGTGGTGGTGGTCCTGCTCGACGCGACCATTCCCTTCGAGAAACAGGACCTGACCATCACCGATCTGGTGGCGCGCGAGGGGCGCGCTTTGGTGATCGCGCTCAACAAATGGGACCTGATCGAGGATAAATCCGCCAAGCTGATCGAATTGCGCGAGGAGGCCAACCGCCTGCTGCCGCAGGTGCGCGGCGCCGCGGTGGTTCCGGTTTCGGGCGCCACGGGGCAGGGGATCGACGCGCTGATCGAGGCGGCGATCAAGGCCCATGAAATCTGGAACCGGCGCATTTCCACGGCGCGGCTCAACCGCTGGCTTGAAGGCGCGATCGACCAGAACCCGCCGCCGGCGGTGGCGGGACGGCGGATCAAGATCCGTTACATGACCCAGCCCAAGGCCCGGCCGCCCTATTTTGTGATTTTCGGCAACCAGCTCGACGAATTGCCGGAGTCCTACCAGCGCTATCTGGTCAATGGCCTGCGCCAGACCTTCGACCTGCCCGGCACGCCGATCCGCGTCACCCTGAAACAGGGCGACAATCCCTATGCGGGCAAAAAGCGTCGCTGATCTTTCGCTCGCTTGACGTACGATCGCGTCATGGTCGTGATCGCCGTGCCGCCGCCCGTGGACTGTGACGTCCTGCTGCCGGGCTATGATTTCGTTGACGCCTATCAGGCGCCCGTCGCGCCGGGGGTGGACGCCGTAGAGGCGGCCCACCGCGCTTTCGCTCGCGCGCCCGGCTGGGCCACGGCGTTGATGGCGCTGCGGGACAGGTTGGTCGCGCCTTTCGGCCTGAAGCCCGCGCCTGCGTCCGGATTTCCGGTGGTTTCCGAAACGCCGGAACAGGTCGTGCTCGGCTTTGACGACCGCCATCTCGATTTTCGGGTTGTCGTCACGGTGGCGGCGGGCAAGGCCACGCTGACGACCATCGTGCGCCGGCGCAATTGGCTGGGCCGGGCCTATCTATTCGTCATTCTGCCGTTCCATCGCCTGATCGCGCGGGCATTCGCGGCGCGGATCGGGTGAGGGTAGGTTCAGGCCGGTCCCTGGAACGAGAGGACGCGATCCGTCGGGAAATCGTAGATCTTGCCGGTTTCGGTCCAGTCCGGCCCGCACAGATCGACCAGTTTCGGCGCGAATTCTTCCGGCGTGCGCAAGGTCATCGGGTCTTCGCCCGGCATGGCGGCGGCGCGCATCTTGGTCCGCAGCGGGCCCGGATTGACGCTCATCGCCTTGATCGCCGAGACATTGACCGTATCCGCGGCATAGGAGCGCAGCAGCGCGTCCACGGCGGCCTTGGAGGTCGCATAGGGGCCCCAGAAAGCGCGATAATAGGCTCGCTGCGCCGCGCCCGACGAAATCAACGCGACGCGGCCGGCGTCGGAGGCGCGCAGCAGCGGATCGAGCGAGCGCAGCAGCCGGTAATTGGCCGTGACATTGACCGCGAACAGCTTGTCCCATTTGTCGGGATCGCAATGTGAGATCGGCGTCAACGGGCCGAGAATGCCGGCATTGCCGACGAAAATGTCGAGCTTGCCCCAACGCTCGAAAATCGCCGCGCCAAGTCGGTCGAGCGCGGGGAAATCGGTGACGTCGCAGGGAACCAGCGTGGCTTCGCCGCCCAGCGCGCGGATGGCGTCGTCCAGCTCCTCCAGCGCGCCCTGGGTGCGCGCCATGGCGATGACATGGGCGCCGCGCCGCGCCAGTTCGAGCGCGATAGCGGAGCCCAGGCCGCGAGACGCGCCGGTGACGAGGGCGATGCGGCCGGCGAGTTTCTTCTCGCCGGGCTTGGTCGGATCGGACATGGATCAGCCTGTGGTGAAGGTCAGCCGGTTTCGGCCAGCAGCGACAATTG
>NZ_JAYSBG010000009.1:0-27016 GCF_041915505.1 Rhodoblastus sp.
TCGGCTCGCTGGTGCAGGGCGGCTCGACCTTCATGTTCAACCTGCAGCAGACGGACACGATCCGCGTGCAGGTTTATGTGCCGCAGGATCAGGCCTTCGGGCTGGCGCCGGGCGTCGAGGTCGCCGTCCGCGTGCCCGAAATGCCCGATCACGTCTTCCCCGGCAAGGTGACGCGCATCGCGGAATCCTTGCAGCAGGGCACCCGCACCCTGCTCGCCGAGGCCGACGTGCCCAATCCGGACGGCGCGCTGAAGGCCGGCGTCTATTGCCAGGTCGAGCTGAAAATTCCGCGCAAGACCCCGGCTGTCACCATCCCCGCCGACGCGCTGATCTTCAATCGCAACGGCACGCAGGTCGCGGTGGTGGAGGATGACGTGGCGCGGCTGCGCAAGATCAATGTCGCGCGCGATTTCGGCACGTCGATTGAAACCGCCGCCGGGCTTCAGGCGGGCGACAGGGTCATTCTGAACCCGGCCGCCGATCTCGCCGACGGCCAGAAGGTCCAGGTCGCGGAAAGCGAGAAGAAATGATTACTCGGCCGCCTGCATCCTGCGGGCGGCCGTCGCCAGGCGACGCGCGCGGATGTCGCCCCGCCGCGACTCCATCCGCGCGGCGAGCGCGTTGAAATAAGAGCGCGCCGGCTTTTCCACGAAGCGGAACGTCAGGCTGGACGCCAGCAGGACGAGCGCGACATAAGCGACGACCACGCCCGCGAGCATGACCGGGCCTTGCAGATAGAGTCCCGCGACATAATCGCCGCCATCCGCGCCGGCCGCCGCATGCAGGCCGAGCAAGCCCTTCTTGCCGATCATGGTTGCGACGCGTCCGAAGACGTGGATCAGCAGGAACATGTGGACGAGATAGATCGAATAGGACCATTCGCCGATGGCGCGCAGCGGCGGGGTCAGCAGCAGCCGCGACAGCGGACCTTTTTCATGGGCATAGACCAGCGTCGTCAGGCTGAACAGGATCGGCGACAGCGCGAACAGCCAGAACCACGGTGCGAAGGTGACGAAGCCAATCGCGACCAGCGTCAGGCCGACCTCCCAGCAGGAGATCGCGCGGCGCGAGAGACGCGCGAAGGGGTCGAGCCCGCCGGCGCGCAGACGCTGCGCCGCCACGCCGCAGAAAAAGCCATAGATGCAGCGCGGCAGGCCGAAATCATAGCTCATGGCCGTGCTGTAGCGCGTCGCCCACAGCGTCGCGACGCCGCCCGCAACAGCGAGAGCGACGACAAGCCAGGTCTTGTTGCGCAGGATCGCGCCGCGGTCGCCGGCGCCGCGCAGGGGCAGGACCATGACGAGGCAGAACAGCAGATTGACATAGAATTCGACGCTGATGCTCCAGGCCGGGAAATTCCAGGTCAGCCGATCATGCAGGCCGAGCGACTGGAGCAGCAGCAGGTTCGACGCCAGCGCCGGCAGCGAGGTCTCATTGGCGAAAGGCTGCGCCAACATGGCGACGCCGTGCCGCGCAGCGAACCATTTCGCGGCCTCGACCGCCACGAACAGCGCCAGGATGAAGGCGTGCAAGGGATACATGCGGCCGAACCGGCGCAAGGCGAAGGCCCAGCCGCCGCCTTGGAGCGCCAGCCGGTCGAAAAAGGCGTGGGCCAGCACGAAGCCCGACAGGACGAAGAAGAAATCGACGAAGGCGAAGGCGTGGCCAACAAATTCGGGCGGCGGAACCTTCATCATTTCATAAAGATGGACCAGAGCGACCACCAATGCGCAGAGGCCGCGCAGGCCGTCGAGGGCGTGAAATCGCATCATGTCGCTCCCTGCGCTGCGGGCTCTCAGGCCCCGGCCAATTCGCCGGCCTCGTTCTCCTCCGGCTCATCCTCGCGCGCCGGCGCCGCCCCGCCGCGCAATTTGCGCATGGCCGCGAAAGCCAGCCGCGCCCGCCAGTTTGAACCGACCGAAAAGAAGCCCTCCGCCGGGACCATTTCGGGCCGGAAGCGGGTCTTGGAACGGTCGACGCCGGAGGACAGATTGACCAGCGCTACGCCGTTCTCGTGAGCCCATTGCAGCGCCTCGGCCATCAAGGTGGTCATGATGCTGTAGGGGCCGTAATCGGGGTCATAGCCGGAGAAATAGAGATAGAGCTGGTCGCCGAACGCGAAGCCGACGCGCGCTGCGACGATCCGTCCGCCGACGCGAATCTGGAACAGGCGCAGGCCGCCGGCGCGCGCCAATTGCGCGCAATAATCGTCGAGAAAGGCGCGCTCGGCCGCGCCCCCGAACACATTGGGATGCTGCGTCACATCGGCCAGAGCGGCGCGGCGGCCATGCAGATCGTAGAAGGCCGCGAGCCCCTCGGCGACCTCCTCGGGCGCGGTCGCGACGCGGAATTCCATCGCGATCCCCGCGGCGCTGAGATCGTTGCGGCCCTTGCGCAAATGTTTGCGGGTCTTTTTCGGCAAGGCGCCGTGGAACGCGTCCCAGCTCTCGCGCATGACGAGAATGGAATCGACGTCCTCCAAAGCGCTGTGGGACACGCCCTGCTCCATCGCGCAGGCGCCCGGCGCGAGACCGCGCCATTGCACGAAATCATGATTGCCGCGCGCGCGCAGATAAGTCGCCAGCGCGCGGCCGACATCAGGTAGGCGCTCGCGCTCGCAGACCGGACCGCGCAATTGGGTGACATAGGGATCGGCGCCGAAGAATTGCATTTCGCGCACCAGCGCCGGGCCCAGTCCGGGGCGGCAGGTGCGCATCATCGGCGCGACGGCGACCAGCGCGCCACCCGGCTCGCGCAAGGCGACCACCTGCATGTCATGGCGGCAGGCCAGACTCCGCCGCGCGCCGAAATGGCGCCACCAGGTCAATTGCCACAGCGGCGATTTCGACGGCGTGCGCAGCGACACCCGCGCGAACAGAGCCTCCCATTCGGGCGCCAGCGCCTCAAGCGCGTCGAAAGTCTCGATGGTCTGGATTTCAAGCATGGAGACGGTCCAGAATCTTGGCGAAAGTCTTCAGGGCGTAGAAATCGACCGCGCCATGTTCGCGCCGGTAGCGCTCATGGATCGCCCGATAGGAGGATTCGATCAGCGGCTGGCGATCCGGCAGGCGCATCAGCGACGGCCCGATGCGGTAATGGATCGAGGTGCGATCCAGCACGACCGCGCCGGAATGGCGGATCGCGCGGGCGAAAAAGTCGACATCCTCGGCCAGCGAGGGCGCCGGATCGAAGCCGCCAATGGCCTCCACGCAGGCGCGGCGCACCATGCCGGCGCTGCAGATCAGCAGGGTCTGCTGGAAGAACATCGCCGCCGAAAAGCCGAGCCTCGATCCGAGGCCGCGATATCGGCGGGCGCGGCGATAAGCGGCCTCGAAATAATCGCGCTCGGATTCCACGTCGCTATCGCCGAAGGGCTCGACCTTGCCGAACACCACGCCAATCTCGGGCTGCTCCGCGAAGACCTCCAGCGCTTCGGCGTAATAGCCTTCCGGCACGAGATCGTCGTCGTCGAGAAAATGAATGATGTCGGCCCGGGCCTGTTGAAAGCCGAAATTGCGGACCGTGGCGGGCCGCCCGCCCGAGGGCGCGGGCGAACGCAGATAAGTCACGTTCCAGCCCTCGAAGCGGCGCACGACGCGTTCCGCGCTTCCGGCGGGGCAATCGTCGACCACCAGGATCTCGCAGGAGGGACCTTGCTGCGCAAGCACGCTCTCGATCGCCTCGGCCAGCGGCCCGGGACGGCGGTAAGTCGGAATGACAACGGAAATATCGGGCGCCATGATCGCTCTCTGTCCCAACGAAGCGGCGGATTGGACGAGGCTCTCGCCTCTCGTATAATGAGAATAACCGCAGGAAGAGGCAGAAAAAATGCTCCCTATTCGAAAATTTAATCTAAATTTTTCTATATTTAATATTCAGCGTTAAGGTTTTTAACGATTTTCTATTAAATGAGAGGCGCCAAGCCTTTACGTGCAGGGTGCGCCCTTCCGGGCGAAACCAGCCCGCGTGATCGCCCGGCTCAGAGCTCGAAACCCTGCCCGAATTCCGGCAGGACCACATCGGCCTCCCCGATCTTCGCCGCAAAGGCCCGCATGGCGGCTTCCTCGCCATGAACGAGAAAAGTGCGGCGCGGATTGGCCTTCCCGCGCCAGGCGAGCAGCTCCGCCTGATCGGCATGGGCGGAGAAGCCGTTGATGGTATAGATCCGGGCGCGGACCGGGACGCTTTCGCCGAAAATCGCAACCTGGCGCGCGCCGTCGATGATGCGCCGCGCCAGCGTGCCCTTGGCGGCGAAGCCGACGAAGATCACGCTGGAATCGCGGCGCCCGAGATTGCGCAGCAGGTGATGGCGCACCCGCCCGCCCGCGCACATGCCGGAGCCCGCCAGAATGACGGCGCCGCCGCTGACGGCGTTGAGCGCGATGGATTCCGCGGTTTCGCGGCAGAAGCGCAGGCCGGGCGGCTGAAAGGGGTCGACACGGCGCTCGAACAGCCGCGCCGTCTCCGGCCCGTAACATTCGGGATGTTTGCGGAAAATCTCCGTCGCCGAGATCGCCATCGGCGAATCCAGGAACACCGGCATGGCGGCCGGCAATTTGCTCGGCTCCACGCCCCCGCGCAGACAGAACAGCACGTCCTGCGCGCGCTCCAGCGCGAAGGTCGGAATGATGACATTGCCGCCGCGCTGGAACGCCTCGTTCAGCGCCTCGTAAAACTCCTCGACCGTCGCTTCCAGCGAGCGGTGCAGGCGGTCGCCGTAAGTCGTCTCCATAATGGCGACATCAACATTTTGCGGCGGATCGGGATCGCGCAGCAGCGGCCGGCCATAATTGCCGATATCGCCCGAGAACAGGATTTTTCGCGCGACGCCCCCTTCCTCGGCTTCGACCAGCACGCTGGCCGAACCGAGAATATGGCCGGCGTCGAAAAAGGTCGCGCGCAGGCCGGGCGCGAGGTCGACCGGAACCGTATAGCGCGCGGCGCGGCCGAAACGGTCGAACACATCCATCGCGTCAAGCAGGGAATAAAGCGGCTCGGCCTCCGCCTCGCCGTTGCGCTCGCGATAGCGGGCGCGGGTGCGCGCTTCCTCCTCCTGGAGATGGGCGGCGTCGAGCAGCACCAGCCGGGTCAGTTCGCGGGTGGCGGCGGTGGCGACGATCTCGCCCTTGAAGCCGCGCCGCGTGAGCAGCGGCAGGCGCCCGCAATGATCGAGATGGGCGTGGGTCAACAAGACGATGTCGATGTCGCCGGCGTCGAAGCCGAAGGCGCGGACGTTGTCTTCCTCGATCCGCCGCCCGCCCTGATAGAGCCCGCAATCGACCAGGATCTTGCGGCCCGCCGCCTCCAACAAATGGCAGGAGCCGGTGACGCCGCGATCGGCGCCGTGGAAGGACAATTTCATGCAGCCCCCTCATGCGCCTTTGACGGCGCGCTCCCAGGCGATCAGGGAGTCGAAAATTTCCTGCGCGCTTTCGGCGAACCAGAACAGCTCGCGATCCTCGCGGTCGATCACACCCTCGGCGACGAGAAAATCGAAATCCACCGCCGCGCGCCAGAAGGCCTCGCCGACGAGGATGATGGGGATAGGCCGCATCACCCGCGTCTGAACCAGGGTCAGCACCTCGAACAATTCGTCGAACGTGCCATAGCCGCCGGGAAAAGCGACCAAGGCCCGCGCCCGCTGCATGAAATGCAATTTGCGCAAGGCGAAATAATGGAACTGGAAACAGAGCTCCGGCGTGACATAGGGATTGGGATATTGCTCGTGCGGCAGAGCGATATTGAGCCCGATGCTCTCCGCGCCGCCGTCGAAGGCGCCGCGATTGGCGGCTTCCATGATCCCCGGGCCGCCGCCGGTCATCACCAGGGTCGTGGGGCGCTCGGCCCCGGCGCTCGCCTCCGCTACCAATCGGCAGAAATCGCGCGCGACGTCGTAATAGACGCTTCGCGCCACAATGCGCTCGGCGATCGCCTTTTTCGCCGCCAGCGCGGGCGCGGCCTCCGGCCCGCCGGCCTCCGCGAGCCGCGCGCACGCCTCGTCGAGACGACGGCGCGCCTCGGCCGGCTCGCAGATCCGGGTGCTGCCGAACACCACGATGGTATGGGCCACGCCGCGTCTTTGCAGGACGAGCTCCGGCTTGAGATAATCGAGCAGCAGGCGCAGGCCCCGGGTGTCGTCGCCCTGCAGGAAATCCGGGTCCGCCGCCGCGAGCCGATAGGAGGGCGAGGCCATGATCCGGCGCACGCGCTCCGGGGCGTCGGGGTCCTCCGCCGCCGGCTTGGGCTGCTCGCATGGCAGCGGCTCGCGCCGCGCTTCTGGCGCGGCCGGCGCTGGGAGGCGGGAGGGCGTCTCGGGCTGGTCGGGCGTCTCGGTCAAGGTCTCGACTCGTTTGGCGCGCGGAAGCGGCGCATTTATCAATATAGTCACATAGAAGGACTAACGCTCTCCCCGCAGATCTTACGCCTCCAACCGCCGGGCGCCCCATGCTGAAATTCGGATCGACCCATTTCAAAGGCGATGTCGAGGTCCCGCTCGACGCCAGGACGCTGCCGCCGGATGTGAACTGGATCGACGCGATCCGCCCGACGGAGAGCGAGATCGCCTTCTTGCAGGAAAGCCTCGGCATCGCCGTGCCGACGCTGGAGGAATTGTCGGAAATCGAAAGCTCCAGTCGGCTCTACACCGAACACGGCTATCTCTTCATGTCGATGCCGATGATTGCCAAACTCAATGGCGGCCTGCCCAGGACCACGCCGCTCGGCTTCGTGCTCGGCCGCGAGATCGCCCTCACGATTCGGTTTGACGAGATCAAGGCCTGCGAAGACCTCCACCACGCCAAGGTCTACGAAAACGATCGCGGCCCCAGCGGCCCCAACGCCTTGATCATGGTGCTGGAGGCGATCATCGATTCCATGGCCGATGAGCTGGAAAAGGTGAACGCCGAAATCGACGCCCTGTCGCAGGCCATTTTCGACCAGGGCAAGACCAATGACATGATCCGCGACAACGCCGTCCTTAAACATTCGCTGCGCGCCATTTCGGCCAATGGCTATCTGACCGCCAAAATCTCGGACGCGCTGCTCGGCTCGTCGCGCCTGCTGGCGTTTGTCGCGGGAGAGGCCAAATCGATCCTTTCGGGCGAGGAGAACGGCAAGCTCAAGAGCCTGAGCCGCGACGTCGCTTCGCTGATCGAATATACCCGCTCGCAGAACGACCGCCTGCAATTGCTGCTCGACGCGACGCTCGGCCTGACCAATATCGAGCAGAACAATATTTTCCGCCTGCTCACGGTCGTTTCCGTGATCGGCATTCCGCCGACTCTCGTCGCCAGCATGTATGGCATGAATTTCAAGAACATGCCGGAGCTGGACTGGGCCTTTGGCTATGAATGGGGCCTCGCCTTGATCGTGCTCAGCGCGCTCATTCCGGCGATCTGGTTCAAGCGACGCGGCTGGTGGTGAGGGCGGCTGCGACCTGACCCGCCGGACGTCGGCCGCCGGCGCCGGACTCGCCGCCGCGACCAGTGATTATTGCCCGAGGGTGCGCTTCTCGAGTTCGCGGGGTTGCGAAAGATCCCAGCCCTTATGTTCGCGGGACGCTTCCGTAACATCCGGGGCCAATTTGGCGATTACCGTGAACAGGATCAGCCCAAGCGCGGCGAGGCCACTGATATAACCGGCAAGAAAATAGGCGCGATCCGCCCAACCGGCGAATTTCCCGGTTTTCGGCGCCGGCTTGCTAGCCTTGGCGCGGAATTGCCGCATGTTGGTCATGGCACAGACGCCGAAACATGGACGACCTAGAGGTCAAATGGCCAAAGCCGGCGCGAGCACAGGCGCCGGACCTTGGCCCGCATCTTCGCGCGGCGGCATTGCATTTTGGTTAACGGCCGCGCGAAGGCGCGATCAAGAATCGTCGAGCCTTAAAACTGATATACTAAATAGGGTTATCCTGTCCTGCGGGTAAAGCTTGTGCGCGACGCCCGCCCCGGATGTACGGGCGGGCGTTTTTCGTCCACCCGAAAAGAAGGCGGCCGCGCGCCGATAGAGGCAAGGCTGTCGTCATTTTTGGCCGAAAGCGCAATTCCGTTTTTTTTCGGCGCGACACTTCATCAGATCCGAGGTCTCGTTCGCCTGCAGGATGACCTGTTCCAATTGCTTGAGATGACAGATCCGGAAAGCCGCCACGGATGCGATGTAAAGCCGGACATCGTTCTGGCAGGCTTCAAAGGCCGCGCCGCTGTTTGTCGTCTGCTTGACGCAATGCGGCGGTTCAGGCCGCTTGCAGAAGCCAAACCCCCAGGGATCATAGCCAAATTCCTCCGCGGCTCCGCGTGACGCCGGCAGCATCAGCAACATCGCCACGGTCAAAAGGCTGACGCCCCTTTTCGCCGTCGGCTCCTGCTTCTTGGCGGCGGCGCGGAAGTTCGGCATGCTGGTCATGGTTTCGACGCCGGAGCCTTGGGCGACCTTGAGGTCAGAGGGCCAAGGCCGGCGCGATCGCGGGCGACGAACCTTCAAAACCATTTTCGCGCGCCGCGCCTTGCGGTTTGGTTAATTTTCACGCAAGGACGCCGCCCGTCAAGGCGGCCGCGCGAAGGAAGATAACGCCAGATCGCGATCGGCCGCTGGAAGCGCGGGGAACGGGCGCGGCTTTTCGCGGTTGACGGAACGAACGGAGCGCGGCCGGCCGCGCGGGAGCCTGCGACATGGACAATCGCGCAAATGCGCCGCGCTCTACGCAAAGGGACGCCACTGCTCCGGACGGCGCCGCGCCGGACGCCTTGCTGTGGCGGCTCGCCTGCTATTCGGTCATCGGCCTGTTCGCGCTGGCTCTGCTGGCCGCGCTGCAGATCGCTTCCGATCTGGTCGTGCCGATCCTGTCGGCCCTGGTGGTGGGCGCCGTTCTGGCTCGGCTGATCGACCGTCTCGTCGGTTTCGGGCTCCATCCCGGCGTCGCGGGCGCGGCGGTGGTCGCGACGGCCATCGCGCTTGGCGTGCTCCTGATCAACGCTTTGATCGAGCCCTTTTCCGCTTTCATCGCGCAGGCCCCGCAAATGGCGCAGGCGCTGCTGCGCATGGCCGAACCGGTCGTCGGCCCGCTGGGCGATCTGAAAAACCTGTTCGTCCAGCCGGGCGGCGAAGGCGCGCCGGTGTCGATCGGGGCGGCGACGAGTTGGCTCGCCTCCTTTCTCGGCCGGCTGACTCCGGCGCTGGGCGAATTGCTGGTTTTTTTCGCGGCTTTGGCCTTTTTCGTCGCCGGCCGCTCAGCCCTGCGCAGGAAGCTCGTTCTCGCCATGCCGGCGCGTGAAAGCCGCTTGCGCGCGCTGCGCGCCTTCGGCGCTGTGGAAGACGCGCTCGCGCTTTATTTCGGCGCCGCCACGCTTGTCTATGCGGGCGTCGGCGCGGCCACGGCGCTGGTCGCCTTCGCCGGCGGCCTGAGCAATCCGCTGCTGTGGGGCGCCATGACCTTCGCGGCGGCCTATATTCCCTATTTCGGCGTGGCGCTCATTTCGATCTCGCTCGCCGCGAGCGGGCTGATGGCGCATCCCCATTCGCTGTTCGCCTTGGCGCCCGCGCTCGCTTATCTCGCCATCCACATGCTGACCGAGCTTTTCGTCATCCCGACCTTGCTCGGACGGCGCCACGAGATCAATCCGTTCCTGGTCTTCCTCTCCATCGTGTTCTGGAGCTGGATGTGGGGACCGGTCGGCGCGATCCTCGCCGCGCCATTGCTGCTGATGGCCCAAAGCCTGATCGGCGTCATGGCGAAGGAGGAAGCCTATCTGCCGTAATGCGTCAAAACAGCGACGCCTGCCGGCTTATGCAGCAGCGGAGGCCACCCGCCCGATCTGCCCGCGAACGAGGCGGTGAATGAAATCCAGCTTGCCGATGACCGCCCGCGACAGCACGAAAGGATAGGGGTCCGGCTGCCCGAGCGAGCGACTGAGCGCATTCAGCGCCACCGAGACCGGTCCCCAGGCGTCCATCAATTCCTCGATCGTCCCGACATGATAGGCGTCGAAGCTCACGGCGGTCGCGAGGCTGGCGTCAGCCACATGGCGCGGCTGCAGGGAAACGCCGAAGGAGCCGGCGGTCTCCAGCGTATCGACGATATGCATGTAATGCGCCCAGCTCTCCGCAAAATCCTCCCATGGATGCGAGGTCGCATAGGGGCTGATGAAGCCCGCCTGCCAGCCGGGCGGAGCGCCATTGGCGTAATGCGCCTGCAGCGCCGCGCCGTAATCGGCGCGCTCATCGCCGAAGGTCGCCCGGAAGGCGTCCAGCGCGGCGCCGTCGCGGACCAGCAGGTCCCAGTAATAATGGCCCACCTCGTGACGGAAATGGCCAAGCAGGGTGCGATAGGGCTCGCCCATCGCGACCCGACGCTTCTCGCGCTCGTCGTCGTCGGCTTCAGAAATATTGAGCGTGATCCGGCCGAGATCGTGCCCAGTCAGGATTTTCTCGACGCCCTGATCGGTCCGGACATCGCCGAGGAGGTCGAACACGAGCGGCTCGGGCGCGCCCTGCGCGACGGTCGGCGTGGGCAGGCCCCAGCGCAGCAGCGAATAGAACAATTGCCGTTTGGCGAGTTCGATCCGGCCCCAGCGTTCGCGATTGCCTCCGACCGTGAGATCGGGCGCCAGATTGTTGTGGCGGCACGAACGGCAGAACAACTCGCCTTCTTCGGCGGCCGTGAGCCAGTTGCAGACGCCCTGATCGGCGTTGACGCAGAAGAAATAGCGCCGCGACCGGTCGGCGAGCGAGATGAAGGCCGGACGTCCATCGGGCGCCGGCTCCGCCGGTTCGAGCGCGACCATTGTCTGAACGTCGGGCGCATAGCCGAGCGGCGCGCCGCAAGCCACGCAGACCGAATTTTCGAAATAGACCGTGTTCCCGCAGGATTGGCACTGATAGAGCTTCATCGCGGCTTCCTCCTGGCGGATCGGACGCGGCAAGGCGCGACGCGCTCGCCATTGGGTCAATATTGGACGGCCGGATTGGTTCCTTTCCATGGCGCCAAGTTGCATTGGAACAGCCTTGGCTCGGCCTCCGCCTTTTTTCAACCTGCACGGCGTAACCACGCTTGGTCGATTCGTCGAAATCGCAAAACCGTCGCCCCAGCGCTTCCGAGCTTTGCCACAGCGCTTAAGCTAAAGAGAGACGCCCGCCCGGATGGTGCAACGGGCGTTTTATTCCCGCTCGCGACCCGACTGAATTCGATTTGAGGCGCAACCTTTTTCGTCTGAATTCGTCAACTGGCTGAGGGCGGCGGCGACGCTGCCGACAATCTCCGCCAAGCCTGACGTCTCCTGAAAATTCAGGAAAAGCCGATGACGCGCGTAACCCAGTCGCTTTATGTGTCGCAGCGCCGCTCCCCAGGCGCGCGCGCAACCTTCGCGATCCTGTTTGCGGTCGCACTCTCCACAAGCGCCAATGCCGGCAATGTTTCGTTGAAATCCGGGAGGCCGACCTCCGGCGCGGGAGTGCCTGCATGGGTCCGCCGGGAATGCCGTCCGGCCACGCCTGCGGAACTCGCTGCGCAGCGGGCGGGCCCCGGCGAATGGTTTTATCGAACGACGTGGGATTTTTGTTACCTGGACACACGACCCGGCTTGTGGTGTCCGCCGTACTGCTGAGCCATAGGCCCCCCGTGCGCCCGATACCCGCTCCGATCCGGCAGGGAGACGACAGATCGACCTCCGCAACCCGAGGAAAGAAAGCGCCTGGTCCAGGCGATCGCCGCGGACAAAATTCGATCGCAGGCGCTCCGCTAAAATTTGCGATCTACTTCAATATGTTGGGAGATGAAATGGCGGAGGGAGCGGGATTCGAACCCGCGATACGGTTTCCCGTATACACACTTTCCAGGCGTGCGCCTTCAACCACTCGGCCACCCCTCCACGCGCCCGACGGGCGCGAACGCCCCGGCGAAAGTCGCGCCTTTATAACCGCCCTTCGCCGCAAAGCAAGGCGCGGCCTCGCGCCTTTCGCAAATCTTTCACAGCCGGCGCGAAACGCGCGCCGTTCGGACGGCGTCTCATTCAGCGGTCGTCTGGAGGGTCGCGGCGACGGCGGGCGCGGCTTTCAGCGCCACTTCCTCGCTGCTCGCCGTGACCTGAACCGCCATGCCGCAGGAGCGCGCGACCAGACCGGTGAAATAGGGCTGGATGCCGTGCGCGTCGACCGAGCCGCTTTCCGAATGGCCTTCGAGCAGATCGGCGACATGGCTCGCCAGCTTGAGATTCGGCCCCTTGACCGCGACCGCGATGCGGCTGTCGTCGCCCTCGCCCTCGATGACCACATGCATCACGCCGCCGCGCGGAATGCAGGCCGCCGCGATCAGGCACAGGTTGAGCGCGAGCTTGACCTTGTTCTTCGGCATGAAGACGCGCGGCGCCTCCCAGATCAACTGGGTGCGGTCGTCGGCGAACAGCCCGCGCGCCACCTTTTCCGCATCGCCGGTGTCGATCGAGGCGCCTGCCGAACCGGCCGCGCCAAAGGCCAGACGGCAGAATTGCAGCCGCGCCGAGGCCGTATGCGCGCTCTTGCGGATCAGGTCGAGCGCGAATTCGCGCATCCCCTCGTCCTTGTCCTCCTCCAGCACCTCCAGCCCGTTGACGATGGCGCCGACGGGGCTGATGACGTCATGGCACACGCGCGAGGCCAGGAGGGCGGCGAGGTCGAGCGGTTCAAGCGCGAGTATGTTCATGACAGGGTTCCGGTCTGGTCTGGCGAATCAACAGGAAGCGACGCCGCCGACGCGAGCCGAGTCTAGCCCGCTTTTTGCCGGGCTTGAACCCAAATGTCGGCGCGGCGCCGGCTTCCCGGGCGGGAAAAGTCCAATGCGCGGCGACCTGCTACGAGCGGAGGGCTTTCGCGGGCGCCGCCCCAAGCTTATGTAGAAGATTGGTTAGCGCGAGGTTAGCGCGGGGGGCGGGGCGAGGATCGCCCCGGGGCAGTATGACGGTTCGACCGCAGGACGACGACGATTTGGCCAGGATTTTCGCCGAGCTGACGCTCGAGGCGGGGGCGGCCGTCATGCGCGTGCAGGCGTCCGGACCGAAGGCCCGGATCAAGAAGGATTCGAGCCCGGTCTGCGACGCCGACCTGTTCGCCGAGGCGGTGATTCTCGAAGGCCTCGTCCATTACGTCCCGGATCTCCCCGTGGTCGCCGAGGAGCTTTGCGCCAATGGCGACGTGCCCAAGCTCGACGGCGGCCCGTTCATCCTGGTCGATCCGCTCGACGGAACGCGGGAATTCCTCGAAGGGCGCGATTGTTTCTCGGTCAATATCGCCTTGATTCGCGACGGCGCTCCGGTCGTCGGCGCCGTCTTCGCGCCGGGACGGGGCGAATTGTACCTGGCCGGCAGCCGGGCCTGGACCGCCGCTACGACGTCCGGCGGCAAGCTGCCGCCGCGCACCGCCTGGAAGGAGATGCACACGCGCAAGATGCCGGAACGGGACGTCATCGCGCTGGCCAGCCGGAGCCATCGCGATTCGGACACCGACCGCCTGCTCGCGCGGCTGCCGCTGAAAAAGGTGGTCCCGATCGGCTCGTCGCTGAAATTCTGCCTGATCGCCGCCGGCAAGGCCGATGTCTATCCGCGTTTCGGCCCCACGCGGGAATGGGACATCGCCGCCGGCGACGCCGTGCTGCGCCGCGCGGGGGGCGCGGTTCTGGACCTTTCGGGCGCGCCGGTGGTCTATGGCCGGACCGCCCGGGCCTTCGCCAACGACCCCTTCGTGGCCTGGGGCGATCCCGCGGCCGCGGCGCAGTTTCACGCGGCCGGGATATGTTAACGAACCGTTCATGCCATCGTCGAATAATTGTGACTGGGGGGCCGATCTTCGGAGAGCCAGCGCAATGAACAGTCTTTCGCGGCGCGGACTCGGCCGCGGCCTCATCGCCAGCCTCGCGGCGGCCGGGACCGCAAGCTGGGCCGTTTCGCCAGCCCGGGCGGACGGACGGCCGATTCCCTATAGCGACAATGAGCTGATCGAAAGCGGCCACCATTTCTTCGGCTCGCTGTCGCGCGGCCTCGCCGAGGCGATCCAGTCAGCCACCAAGAAATGGGGCCAGCCCAACGCCTATGTGCTCGGCCAGGAGGCAGGCGGCGCCTTTGTCGGCGGCCTGCGCTATGGCGAGGGGGCGATGTATACCCGCAACGCCGGCGACCGGAAGGTTTATTGGCAGGGCCCTTCGCTCGGCCTCGATTACGGCGCCGACGGCGACCGAACCATGATGCTGGTCTATAATCTGCCCTCGACCGACGCCATGTTCCAGCGTTTCGTCGGCGTCGACGGCTCGGCCTATCTCGTCGGCGGCTTCGGCGTCACCGCGCTGACCATCAATGGCGTCACCGTGGTGCCGATCCGGACCGGAGTCGGGGCGCGGCTGGGCGTCAATATCGGCTATCTGAAATTCACCGACGCGCCGACTTGGAACCCCTTCTGAGGAGCCGCACAAATCGCCGCCGCTTTGCAATGCGGCGGCAAAAGTGGCAGTGTGGGCGCGTTTTCCGACGCTCCCGCCAGCGTCTTCTCACAGGTCGGAACCTTGGTCGAGCAGATCGTCGATTTCGCGTTGGGCTTCGTCATTTGCGGCCTGATCGGGCTTGCCTTCCTGCCCATCGTCTCGGCGCGCGCCCGCCGCCTGACCTTGGCGCGGATCGAATCGCGCTTGCCGATGACCTTCGACGAGATCGAGGCCGACCGCGACCTGCTGCGGGCGCGTTTTGCCGCCGAGAACCGCACGCTTGAGATCAAGGCGGCGGAAGCCCGCGACGGCCGCGCCGCCGACGCCGCCGAACTCGGCCGCCGCGCGGTCGCCCTGATGCGGACGACCGAACAATTGGAACAGACCACGGGGCTGCTGAACGAGCGCAATTCCCAGCTCGCCAAATCGCTGGAATTCGGTGAAAAAACCCAGGCCGCGCTGGATGAGGCCCGCGAGACCCTGGCCGGGCGCGAGGCCGATCTGACCAAATTGCACGGCGAATTCGACGCGCTGGCGGCGGAGCGCCAGCGGCTCGACCAGCGCGTCCGCGAACTGGAGAGCGCGCTCGAAGCGACCAAAAACGCGCTGCAGGACGCCCGCGCGCGCTTCGCCGCCTCCGACACGGCGCGGCGGGAGCTTGGCGTGCAGTTCGAGGATCTCGCCGGCCAGAAAAACGCCCTCGCGGCCGATCTCGCCGAGGCCGAGCGCCGGGCGACTGATTTCGACGCCCGCCGCGCGCGGATGCTGGCGAAGATCGCGGCGGAGCGGAAGCGCTGCGAGGAGCTGGACAACGCCAATCTCTCCCTGCGTCGGCAGATCCTGCTGCGCGCCCCCGACGCCGTCACGGAAGGCGCGCCCGACGGGTTCGACCTCAACGGCGCCGCACCGGCCAATGGCGCGCCGCATGTCCTGAGCGCGGAGCAGGAGCTGCTCGACCTGCGTGAGGCCATTTCGCGGCTGGGGCGACAAGTCGCTCGTCTGGATAACGCCGAGGACTGACCACCTTCAGCCGTTCAATGCGCGAGATCGGGCGGCGGCGCCGCCAGCGGCTTGCGCATGATCGGCGTGATCCCCGCCATGAACAGGAACAGGAAAGCCATGCCGACAAAGACGTCGGCGAGCGACATGACCAGCGCCTCGCGCCGGGCGAATGCCGCAAGCTGACGCGTCGCGGCGAGCATCGCGTCATCCGCGCCATGATGACTGTAAACCGCGCCGAGCTTGGCCAGAAAATCCTGCGCCTGGACATTGCTCCAGGTGAGCTGTTCGTGCAGCCGCTGGATATGCAGGTCGAAGCGCTTGTTCAGCGTGGTGTTGATGACCGCCAGGCCGAAGGCGCCGCCAAGATTGCGCGTGACATTGAACAGGCCGGACGCATTCTTCAGCTTGCTCGGCGGCATGGTGCCAAGCGCCAGCGTATTGATCGGCACCATCATGAACATCAGCGAAAAGCCGCGCAGCATCTGCGGAAACAGCAGCTCCTGAAAGCCCCAATCCTTGGTGATCGCAGCGGGAATGGCCGCGCCCCAGGCGAAGCCGAGAAAGCCCAGGCCGATCATCAGGCGAAGATCGACCTTGTTGAGCAGCCGGCCGACGATAGGCGCGGCGATGAACTGGCACAGGCCGGTGATGAACATGGTCTCGCCGATCTGCAGCGGCGAAAAGCCGCGCACACGCGCGAGATAGACCGGATAGACATAAGTGAGGCCGTAAAGTCCCACCCCGAGAACGAAAGAGGCCAGCGAGCCGGTCCAGAAATTGCGGTTGCCGAAGGCGGTGAGATCGACGATCGGACTTTTCGCCGTGAAGGCCCGCCAGAAGAACACCAGCGCCCCCGAGGCCGACGCAACGGTCGCCCAGACGATCAGGGACTCGTCGAACCAGTTCTTGCTGGGGCCCTCCTCCAGCAGATATTCCAGCGCCCCCAGAAACAAAGCCATCGAGACGAGGCCGGCCCAGTCGAAATTCTTCAGCACGGCGAGATTGGGCCGGTCGAAATCGACCAGCAGCCAGGTCGCCAGCGTGACGACGATCCCGGGGCCGACATTGACGAGGAACAGCCAGCGCCAGGAGAACAGATCGGTGAGATAGCCCCCGACCGTGGGTCCAATCGTCGGCGCCAAAGTGGCGACCAGTCCGACGATCGGCGCGACGATCGACATCTTGTTGCGCGGGAAGATGGAATAAGCTGCCGCGAAAACGGTCGGGATCATGGCGCCGCCGATAAAGCCCTGTAGAGCGCGCCACAGGATCAGCTGGTTGAAATCGGTGGCCGTGGCGCAGAGCAGGCTCATCAGCGTGAAGCCGCCGGCCGAGCTGGCGAACAGGATGCGGGTCGAGAAGGCGCGCGACAGGATGCCCGAAAGCGGGATCATCACCACTTCGGCGATCAGATAGGCGGTCTGGACCCAGGCGATCTCGTCGGCGCTGGCCGAAACGCCAGCCTGAATGGTGGCAAGCGAGGCCGAGACGATCTGGATATCCAGGATCGCCATGAACATGCCGAACACCATGGCGATGAAAGCGATCAGCCGGACGGCTGAAAATTCCGGCTCGACAATAGCGCCCGCAGGGCGGGCCGTCATTGGCCCTCGCCTGCGCGCGTGTCGACGTCCACGATCACCGACATGCCGGCGCGCAGGGGCTGGCTGTCGGCGCCGTTGACGCGGATGCGCACGGGGAAGCGTTGGGTGATCTTGGTAAAATTGCCGGTGGCGTTTTCGGGCGGCAGCAGCGAGAATTCGGAGCCCGACGCCGGCGCTATGCTCTCGACCACGCCGCCGACCTCCTTGCCATTATAGGCGTCGATGCGAATCCGCGCCTTCTGGCCTGGAACGAGGCGGTCGAGCTGTGTTTCCTTGAAATTGGCGTCGATATAATAGCGATTGTCCGGCGCGATCGCCATCAGCCGCGCGCCCGGCTGGACGAACTGGCCGGGCTGGACCGAACGATTGCCGAGCGTGCCGTCGAACGGCGCCTTGATGTCGGTGAAGCCGAGATCGCGCTCGGCGCGCGCCTGGGCGATCGCCAGTTCGGCGCGGGCGCGCTCGGCTTCCTGAATCTGCGATTGCAGAACCACGAGGCTGGCCTTGGCGCCCGCAAGCTGGGCCTGGGCGCCGGCGAGCGCCGCATTGGCCTTGTCGCGATCGGCCAGCGACTGGTCGAAACGCTGTTTCGAGGCGAATAGCGACGCGGTCAGCGCGCGCACCCGGCCGAGATCGGCCTCCGCCCGCGCGGTTTCGGCGCGCGCGGAATCGACCTGGGCCTGCGCCTGGGCGACGGCGGCCGTCTGCGCCTCGGTCTGGGCCTTGATGCGGGTGATGGTGGCGTCCTGGGTCTGGACCTTGTGGCGCGCCGCATCGACGGCGAGCTGGTAATCCCCGGAATCGATCCGCGCCAGCAATTGACCGGCCTTGACGTGCTGGTTGTCGGTCACCGGCACCTGTTCGACATAGCCCGAGATCTTCGGCGAGACGATGGCGAGATCGGTGCGGACATAGGCGTCGTCGGTGGAATAGATGAAGCGGCCGACCGCAATATAATGGGCCAGGGCCGATCCGGCGGCGACGATCGCCAGAAAGGCAGCGCCGGCGAGCAGCGCCTTCTTCGTCCGATCCCGGCGCGACGCCTGATCGGGTTCGGCCGCGGGCGCCTCGATGACCCGCTCGACCGCCGGAATGGCTTCCCTGAGCGACCGCGCCAGCGCCGCTTCCGCCTTCGCGAGGGAGGCGCGCGGCCAAAGCCTGGCCAGCTTGGCGCCGTCGAACACGACGCCGTCGGAATCCGTATCGAAAACCTCGTCCGCATCGCGCATCTCGCGGCGCGACGGAACCTGCTGTTGACGGCTGACCGGCTCGTTCATCCTGCCCTCAAAAAGCCCGATGGGATTAACCCTGAAACATGAATTTAGCCCGTCTCTCCATTCCAGATTGGATCGAGGGGACCAATGATGCGTTAAAATCGTCTCTTCACGAAATTTTTAGCCCGCTTGCGCGCGCCATGTGAACTATCTCTCAAAAGGCTGAATATTTTACTGTCGCCCTTGAAACTGAACCGTTCGGTCATTTCTTTTTTTCGCGCAACCCCCGCTGCCCGGCGCGCGCTTTATCGGGCGCGTGGTCGACTCTTCGGTCGTCCGGAAGTAATATTTCTAGATTCAATAAGTTGGTTCAAAAGCGCCGACGAGATGGCGGGCGACGGGGCGGCTCGAATGGGCGTTCTTGAGTCTTTTGTCTGATAAGGTTTCCGACGAGGCGCGGTGGCGATGAAGGGCCTTCGGCCGGTCGGTCGGCCGGCGGCGCGCCACGGGCGAGTCATGAGAAAAGCGAGAAGCGGCTCAAAAATCCGACGAAAACGGCCCACGCCGGCGGTCCGGCCGAGCCTCGCGCCGTCCCCGCCGCGCGAGGGGGCGGACGGCAAGGCGGCGCAGATTCTCGACGGCGCGCGCCAGGTCTTCCTGGCCGATGGATTCGACGGCGCCAGCATGAACGAGATCGCTCGGGCCGCCGGCGTCTCCAAGGGCACGCTTTACGTCTATTTCCCGTCCAAGATCGACCTGTTCGAGGCCCTGGTCCGCTCCGACCGCGACCAGCAGGCCGAACAGATGTTCCCCTTCTCGGACGATGACGGCGATCCCGGCCCGGCGCTCGCCCGGATCGGCTTCGGGCTGATGCGCAACATGTGCAGCGCCGACCATCTGGCCCATATGCGCATGGTGATCGGCGTCGCCGCGAAATATCCGAAGATCGGCCGAGCCTTTTACGAAGCCGGCCCGAAAGCCGGGGCGGAAAGATTGGGCAAGTTTCTGGCGCGCGAGACGGCGCGCGGCGCGCTGGCGCCGCTCGACCCGCAGCAGGCGGCGGAGCAGTTCATCCAGCTCTGCATGGCTGATTATTTCAAGGCCGCCTTGTTCTGCGCCGCCAAGCCCGACGACGAAGCCGCGATCGAGGCGGCGGTCGCAGAAGCGGTCGCCGCCTTCTTGCGCCTCTACCCGCCGGGGTCCTCCTCCACGACGCCGGCAAAGGGCGAAGCGTGAAGCGTGAAGCGCTCAGGCGCTGCGGCGTTCCGCCGGCTGCGCCAGTTCGTTGAAGAACAGCGCCTGGCTGACGATCGCCTTGACCGTTTCGGCGCGGAACGGCTTTGAGATCAGGAACGCCGGCTCCGGCCGCTGGCCGGTGAGTAGCGATTCCGGATAAGCGGTGATGAAAATCACGGGCGCGCCGACCGTCTCCAGGATTTCATTGACGGCGTCGAGGCCGGAGCTGCCGTCGGCGAGCCGGATATCGGCCAGCACCAGGCCCGGACGGGTGGCGCGGGCGAGCGCCACGGCTTCCGCCCGCGTCCGAGCCAGCCCCACCACCTTGTGGCCGAGCCCTTCCACCAGCGTTTCGAGATCCATGGCGATCAGGGGCTCGTCCTCGATGATCGCGACCGTTGAGGCGACCTGCGCCGCGATCTCGCGGCCGGCGACCTCGATCAGCCGATCGAATTCGTCGCGTTCGACCCCGAGAATGCGCGCGCCGTGATCGGCGTCGAAGCCTTCCACGGCGGTCAGCAGGAAGGCCTGGCGCGGCAAGGGCGTCAGCGATTCCAGCCGGCGGTCGGGAACCGCGCCCGCCCCCTTGCCTTCGAACGGCCGCCCGTTGAGCGGCATGGCGTTCCACACCCGCGAGAACAGGCGATAGACCTCCTCGCGCGGGTCCGC
Organism: Rhodoblastus sp.; assembly: GCF_041915505.1. Lineage (GTDB taxonomy): Bacteria > Pseudomonadota > Alphaproteobacteria > Rhizobiales > Beijerinckiaceae > Rhodoblastus. The sequence continues at coordinate 20,166 of NZ_JAYSBG010000009.1, forward strand.
CGAGCGGTCGAACAGCGCCGGATCGGCGAGCAGGCTTTCCAGAGCGGCGGCGACATAGGCGTCGCCGCTCGCCTGCGAGCCGGTGAGCGCGCGGGCGTAACGACGCAGAAACGGAATCTGGGGACCGATCAGACTGGAAAGAGACATAGACAGGGCGCCTCGCCGCAAAGAACGGTGTTTGATCGTGGACGTAGCAGTATCCTATCGCGAAAAACCGGTCCATTATAGGGCTACGGGAACAATTCTGCGCGAGCAGCGTTGAAAGCCGAGATCGTGTCGCGCCCACAGACCGGGGCGAGGAGCGAGGGTCGGGGCTGCATGACTGAACGCGAAAACGAAAAAGCGCCGGCCGAACCGACGCTTGAACCCCTCCTGCAAGCGCATATTGGCAAACAGCTACGGAATATGTACGAGGCCATGGCGCGCGAACCTGTCCCGGAGAGGTTCAAGCTTCTGCTCGACCGGCTCGAAACCGGCGACGAAGAACACGATAAGACCGCCCAGGACAAGGCCGGGACGCCCAAAACCGGGAAAGACGCGGCCAGGGCGGACAAGGCCGGCGCCGCATGAATGAAAAAGCCAGGCTAAGCCTGAAAGACCTGCTTCTGGCGGAGATTCCTTCGCTCCGCGTTTTCGCCCTTTCCCTCGCGGGCTCCAGCGACCGCGCGGACGATCTCGTGCAGGACACCCTCATGAAGGCTTGGTCGAGCGCCTCGTCCTTCACCGAGGGCACCAATATGCGCGCATGGCTGTTCACCATCATGCGCAACACCTTTTTCAGCCAATATCGCAAGGCGCGCCGCGAGGTCCAGGACGTCGACGGCGAGGCCGCCGCGCGGCTCGTCGCTATGCCCGACCAGCTCGCCCATCTCGACCTGGCCGATTTCCGCGCCTGCCTCGAACGGTTGCCCGACGACCAGCGCGAGGCTCTGGTGCTGATCGGCGCCTCCGGCTTTTCCTATGAGGAGGCCGCCGAGATCTGCGGCTGCGCCGTCGGCACCATCAAGAGCCGCGTCAATCGCGCGCGGCGCCGGCTGATGGAGCTGCTCGCCTTGTCCTCGGTCGAGGATTTCGGCCCCGACCCCGCGCTGTCCGACCGCGCCGCCGCCGCGCCGTTCGGGGACTGACCGGCCCGAATTTCACCTTGCCGACAGCCGGCGGCCCGGCGAATATCGGCCGCGTTCAAGCACACCCGCCCGCCCTTCGGGAGGACGCCGCCATGAATTCACTTTCAAATCTATTTTCGCCGATTCGCTTGCGATCCTTTTTCCGCTCCGTCTGCCTTGCCGCCGCGCTCGGCGCAGCCGTCGCTTCCGCCCCCGCCGTCGCGGCCGAAAAGCCCTATGTCAATGAGGATCTCGCCAGCGCGGCGACGCGGCTGGAGCAGAAGCTCGCCGACGACAGCGCCGAACTGCGCGCCCATAATCCGCTCGCCGATCTGCGCAAACAGGCCGTCGCCGCCGCCCCCAAGGGCGACTTCTCGCGAATTCTCCCGCTGCTCGGCGCGATTGTGGCCGCGACGCCGGACAGCGTGCCGGACTGGCTGCTGTTCGCCCGGACGTCGCTCGCCGCCGCCATGCAGAAAGGCGACGATGCGGAGCAATTGAAGGACCAGGCGCAGGCCGCCGCTTTCGCCGCCTATCGCCACGCCCGCGCCAGGACCGAGGACGCCGCCGCTCTAGCGTTGGTGGCGGAAATTTTCGCCGCGCGCGAATCCTGGCGCGACGCGCTCAACGCCTATTCCGCCGGTCTCGCCGCTTTCAACCTGCCGCAAAACCAGAAAACCTATGACGACCTGCGCGAGAAATATGGTTTTCGCATGCTCGACTATAAGGTCGACAATGAATCGGCCAATCCGCGCATCTGCTTCCAGTTCTCCGAGGACCTCAAGCGCGGCCAGGCCGATTTCTCCTCTTTCGTGACGCTCGACGGCCGGTCCGACGCGGCCGTTTCCAATGAGGAGCGCCAGATCTGCGTCGAGGGCCTGAAACATGGCGCGCATTACGCCATAACTTTGCGTCAGGGCCTGCCCTCGGCGGTCGGCGAAAACCTGCTGCGCACGCAGGATTACGCGATTTACGTGCGCGACCGCTCGCCGCAGGCGCGTTTCACTGGCCGCAATTACATCCTGCCCCGCGTCGGCCCCGAAGGGGCGCCGGTGGTCTCGGTCAATACGTCGAAAGTGAAGGTCGAAATCTTCCGCATCGGCGACCGCAATCTGCAGCCGGCCATCCGCTCCGAGGATTTTCTCAGCCAGCTCTCGACCTATCGGTTCAAGCAATTCGCCGACAGCGACGGCCAGAAGATCTGGTCCGGGACCATGGACGTCAAATCCGAGCTGAACAAGGATGTGACGACCGATTTCCCGGTGCTGGAGGCGCTCGGCCAACCGCAGCCGGGCGTCTATGTAATGAGCGCAGCCGCCGCCGACGATCTCGCCGCCGCCGCCGCCAAGGAGGACGACGAGGAATCCTATGGCGTGCGCGCGACGCAATGGTTCGTCGTGTCCGATCTCGGCCTCACCGCGCTCAGCGGCGGCGATGGCGTCACGGCGCTGGCGCGCTCGCTGGCCACCGCCGAGCCGAAGCCCGGCGTCGAGGTGCGGCTGGTCGCCAAGAACAATGAAGTGCTCGGAACCGCGCAAACCGATTCCAAAGGCGAGGCCCGTTTCGCGCCCGGCTTGTCGCGCGGCCAGGGCGGGCTCGCGCCCGGCCTGCTGGTCGCGAGCGACGGCAAGGCGGATTACAATTTCCTCGACCTGCAGCAGAACGCCTTCGACCTGACCGACCGCGGCGTGACTGGCCGCGAGCCGCCCAAGGCGCTCGACGCCTTCGTCTATGCCGAGCGCGGCGTCTATCGCTCCAATGAAACGGTCCATCTCGCCGCCTTGCTGCGCGATTCCGACGGGATCGCCGCCGCCGCGCCGCTGACTTTGGTCGTCAAGCGCCCGGACGGGGTCGAATTCAAGCGCGTCGCTTTGCCCGATCAGGGCCTCGGCGGCCGCGCGCTTGATCTCATCCTGCCCGCCGGGGCGGCCTCGGGCGGCTGGACCGTGCTGGCTTTTTCCGATCCGAAAAGCCCGGCCATCGGCGAGACCAGTTTTCTGGTCGAGGATTATGTCCCCGAGCGCATGGATATGGTCCTGACGCCGAAAGCCGCCGCCGCGCGGCCGGGCGATTCCACGCCGGTCGGCGTCGCCGTGCGCTATCTCTATGGCGCGCCGGGCGCCGATCTCGCCATCAGCGGCGATGTCGAAATCGAGGCGGCCAGCGACCACGGCCTGCCCGCGCTCAAGGGCTTCGAGGCCGGCGTGGCGGATGAGGATTTTTCCGCCGTCAAGAACGAGCTGGAGGATATGCCGGCCACCGACGCCAAGGGCGCGGCCACGGTCAATGTCGCGCTGCCGCAGGTGAAATCGACCCGGCCGCTGCAAGCCAAGATCGTCTTGCGCGCCGGCGAACAGGGCGGCCGCGCCATCGAGCGCGTGACCTATCTGCCCTTGCTGCCGCCGGGCGGTCTGATCGGCGTGAAGAAGAATTTCGCCAATCTCTCCGACGGATCGAAAGCCACGTTCGACGTCATCGCCATCGGTCGCGACGGGCTGCGGACGACGCGGCGCAACGCCCATTGGTCGCTCTATCGCCTCAGCAATGATTACCAATGGTACAAGCAGGACGGGCGCTGGAATTTCGAACAGGTCAAATCGTCGCGCCGCGTCGCCGAGGGCGCGGTCGACCTGACGCCCGACGCCCCGGCGAAAATCGCGGCGGTCGTCGGGCTCGGCCAATATCGGCTCGATCTGCGCGATGACGAACCGGGCGATTTCCAGACCTCGCTGGCTTTCGACGTCGGCTGGTCCGGCGAGGGCAAGGCTGAAACGCCCGACCTGCTCGACGTGACCCTCGACAAGCCGGCCTATGCCGGCGGCGAGACGATCAAGCTGAAGATCGCCGCGCGAACCGAGGCCAAAGCGACGCTGGCCGTGGTGGGCGACGGCGTGAAGACCACTTTGCCGGTCGACCTCAAAAAGGGCGATAATGAAATCGCCGTGCCGGTCGGCGCGGATTGGGGCGTCGGCGCCTATGCTTTGGTTCTGGCGCATCGGCCGCTCGACAAGGCCGCGGGCCGGATGCCCGGCCGCGCCATGGGCCTCGCCTGGTTCGCCGTCGATCCGGCCAAACATCGCATCGATATCGCGCTCAACGCCCCCGCCAAGGCGCGCCCGGGCGAAAAGCTGACGCTGCCGATCCAACTCGCTGGCCTCACGGCGGGCGAAGAGGCCTATGTCACGGTGGCGGCGGTCGATGTCGGCATTCTCAACCTGACCCGCTACCAGACGCCCGATCCGCGCGACCATTTCTACGGCCAGCGCGCGCTCGCGACCGAAATCCGCGACGTCTATGGCTTTCTGATCGACGGCTTGCAGGGAACGCGCGGCGCGATCCGTTCGGGCGGCGATTCGGGCGGCGAGGAAACCTCGGCGGAAAAGCCCAACCAGCCGCCGCTGGCGCTTTATTCCGGCCTGGTCCGGGTCGGAGCGGACGGCAAGGCCGATGTCAGTTTCGACCTTCCCGCCTTCAATGGCACAGTCCGCGTCACCGCCGTCGCCTGGACGAAGTCCCGCGCCGGCTCGGCTTCGGCGGATGTCATCGTCCGCGATCCGGTGGTGGTTCAGGCCAGCCTGCCGCGCTTCCTCTCGCTCGACGACCAGTCGCGGCTCAACCTGCGGCTCGACAATGTCGAAGGCGCCGCCGGCGATTACAAATTGAGCGTCGCCCTGCATGGCCCGCTGGCGAGCGACGCCGCCGCCTTGGCTCAAAACGTGAAGCTCGGCGCCGGCGCGACCGCTTCGGTCAATGTGCCGCTGCGCGCGACCGGCCTTGGCGACGCCACGCTCGAGGTCACGCTGACCGGGCCGAAATTCGAGGCCACGCAAAGCGTCGCGCTCACAATCGAGCCGGGGACTTCGGCTCTGGTCAAACGCAGCTTCCACACCCTGCAGCCGGGCGAAAGCCTTGTTCTCTCGAGGGATCTGCTGGCCGAATTCATTCCGACCACCGGCGCGGTTTCCGCCAGCGCCGCGCCGCTCGGCGGCGTCGATGTCGCCGGCCTGCTGACCGCCCTCGACATCTATCCCTGGCATTGCTCGGAACAGACCGTCAGCCGCGCCATGCCTTTGCTCTATCTGAGCCGGCTCAACGGCGCCGCAGGTCCGGGGTTGGCGGGCGACATTCCCGCCCGCGTCGACCGCGCCATCGCGCTCCTGCTATCGCGGCAGGATTCCAGTGGCGGCTTCGGCCTGTGGTCGGCGGAAAGCGGCGGCGAGGATCTCTGGCTCACCGCCTTCGTCACCGACTTCCTGACCCGCGCCCGCGAGAACAACTATGTCGTGCCGCAGCGCGCCATGGACAATGCGCTCGACCGGCTGCGCAATTACGTCGTCAATTCCTCCGACGCCAAGATCGAGAACAGCGCGACGCTGGCTTATGCGATCTATGTGCTGGCGCGCAACGGCCGCCCGGTCGCGGGCGACCTGCGCTATCTGGTCGACGCCCGGCTCGACGCCTTCGACACGCCGCTTGCCCGCGCCCAGCTTGCGGCCTCGCTCGCTTTGATCGGCGACCGCGACCGCGCGCAAAAAGTCTTCGCCTCGGCGGGGGATTTTCTGCGGGCCAGCAAATCCGCGCCTTATTCGCGCGCCGATTACGGCTCGCTGCTGCGCGACGGCGCCGGGCTATTGACGCTGGCCTCCGAGAGCCAGGCCGATCAGGCGGTCATCGTCAAGGCGGCGCAGGTGGTGGAAAACGAAGCCGCCGCGACGCCGCGCGCCTCGACCCAGGAGGAAAGCTGGATGATCCTGGCCGCCGGCGCCCTCGCCTCGCAGGCCGACGCGCAAACACTGTCCGTCGATGGCGTGGCGCGTCGCGGCGCTTTCGCGGTCCGCTACGACGATGTGGCGCTCACCGGCAAGCCCGTGACCATCGTCAATCAGGGACAGGCCCCCGTCCGCCTCGCCATCAGCGTGTCGGGCCGCCCGGCGCAAAAAGAGCCCGAAGAATCGCATGGCTACAAGATCGAGCGCGGCTACTACCGGCTCGACGGAACGCCGGTCGATCCGGCGACCATCGCGCAGAACGAGCGGCTGGTGGTGGCGCTGAAAGTGACCGAGACCGAGGCGGCTTTTGCCCGGCTGCTGCTGGAAGACCGTCTGCCGGCCGGTTTGGAGATCGACAATCCGGACCTGTTCGACGGCGGCTCGACCGAAGACCTGCAATGGGTCAAGGCCGAGGTCACGCCGACTCATACCGAATTTAAGGACGACCGTTTCGTCGCCGCCTTCGAGCGCAGCGGCTCGGACAAGGCGACCTTCGCCATCGCTTATGTCGTCCGGGCGGTGAGCCCCGGGAGCTATGTGGCGCCGCCGACGACCATCGAGGACATGTACCGGCCCGAACGGTTCGGACGCACCGGCTTCGGGACGGTCGAGATCGGGGGAAGCGCGAAAAAGTGAGCGCGAAACGCAGGCGGGCCTGGCTTTATGCCGCGGGCGTGACCGGCTTTCTCGGGCTGGCCGTTCCCGCCGCCTGGCTGAACGCGCAAAAAGCGCTCGGTCCGCTCGACCTTTCCGCGCTCGACCGCGCCTCGACCGTGGCGCTCGACCGCGACGGCCAGTTGTTGCGCGCCTTCGAGACCAAGGACGGCCGCTGGCGGCTGCCGCTTCGCGCCAGCGAGGTCGATCCACGCTTTTTCACGCTGCTCAAGGCCTATGAGGACAAGAGATTCGAGCGGCACGGCGGCGTCGATTACCGCGCCTTGCTGCGCGCCGCCTGGCAATATATCCGCCACGGCCA